>JAGRLM010000058.1:0-16780 GCA_020441795.1 Nitratireductor sp. | reverse complement strand
GAAAGCTCTTGTCGTCGCGCAGCAAAACATTGAAGCGCGGGCGCAATCGCTTGATGAGATTGGCTTCCAGCAACAGCGCTTCGGTTTCCGTATGCGTGCGCACGAATTCCATTGCCGCTGTTTCGCGGATCATGCGGGCAATGCGGTTGGTATGGCCGCCCATCTTGGAATAGGAAGCAACTCGCTTTTTCAGGCTCTTTGCCTTGCCGACATAAAGAACGTCGCCAGTCGCATTGAACATACGATAGACGCCCGGCGAGTTTGGCAGCCGCTTGACGAATTCGGAAATCAGCGCCGCGCCGTTGAGACCGGCAATTTGCCAATCACGGTCAAGCGTTTCCTCCCAGTCGATACCGGGCGTGCTGGCATTCGTGGCGTGCGTATCTGACGCCATGTCATTGCGCTGGATTTCTGTTTCAGAAGTCATCGAATGGCAATCCGGGCCGGGCTGATTCTCGAATTCAGGAGTTTATTCGCGGATTCCGGCTATGTCAGGTGTTTCCCAGGCCAGATGTTGCCCGCCGTCAAGGGCGATCATCTGGCCGGTGATGGAAGGGGTTTGCCACAAATATCGCACAGTGCGCCCGAATTCAGCGAGATCAGGTCCGCGCTTGAGCAGCAGGCCGGCAATCTGCTTGTCGAAATCAGCCTGGCTTTGGCGCTCATTGGGAAGCGTTGGTCCGGGCGAAATCGCATTGACCCTTACCTTTGGAGCAAAGGCTTGCGCCATCGTCTGTGTCGCGGTCCACAAGGCGGCCTTCGACAAGGTATAGGAAAAGAATTGCGGATTGAGCCGCAAGACGCGCTGGTCGATGATATTGACGATCAGCCCCGTTTCAAGTTTGGCCTGTCTGGCAAACCTGCTGGCAAGCATGGCAGGGGCCTTGAGATGGATAGCAAAATGCCGATCCCACAAGGCCGGGTCAGGCTGTGCTGCGCTGTCATTTTCGAAGACGGACGCATTGTTGACCAGAAGATCTACCCTTCCGAACTGCTCAGCTACCGCATCAAATAGCCCTGCCGTCTCGTCATCCCGCGTCAGGTCTGCACGAAACACCTCGCATTTACCGCCGTCATTCACGATGGCTGCTGCCAGCGAGTCCGCCTCTTCGTCCGAGGCATGGTGATGCAGCGCAACCGTGAAGCCGCTTTCGGCAAGGTCCCTGGCAATGGCCGCGCCGATACGCCGGGCAGCACCTGTTACCAATGCTACGGGACCTTGTGACTGATTGTAGGACTGGGTGTCGTTGCCGCTCATGTCACATTACATAGGCGAGAATGGTGTAAGCGCCATAGGCGGCAAGCATCCCGCCACCAATCTTTTTGTCAATCAATATCTTGTAATGCGCCAGGAAGGCCACGAGGCCGGCCGCGGCCAGCATCACCCAGATATCGACCGAGATGATTCGCGGCGCCACCGGTATCGGCGCGATTGCAGCGGCCACACCCATGATCGCACCGATGTTGAAGATGTTCGATCCAACCACATTGCCAAGCGCCACCGAGGAATTGTTCCGCCATACCGCAAGCAGGCTTGTGGCGAGTTCCGGCAGGGACGTGCCAACAGCAACAATGGTGAGGCCGATCACCTCTTCTGATACTCCCCAGGTGCGCGCAATGTCGGTAGCACCATTGACCGTCATGTCCGCGCCAAGCGGCAACAGGACGAGGCCGACGATCAGAAGCCCGGCAATTACAAGCGGGTTTTTCGGGGTCTGCGGTATCTCGTCACGATAGTCTGCGGAGACAGCGGCATTTCGGTGCGCAACTGCGCTCTTGTACTGGTCGTAGAGGAACAGCGCGAGCAGAACCAGCAGGATCAAGCCGTCATAGCGGGCAAGTGTTCCATTTGCCAGCATTCCCATGAAGACCAGCGTCATGCCGATCATCACCATGATGTTCTTGCCGATCCCGTCCTCGTTGCAAACGGTTTCCTTGATCAGTGCAGGCATGGCCAGCACCAGGAAAACATTGGCTATGTTGGAGCCGACCACATTGCCAATGGCAATTCCGCCGGCATTGTCGAGCGCCGCTTTCACCGAGATCATCATTTCGGGCGCAGATGTTCCCAGCGCAACAATGGTCAGGCCGATGATGAGTGGAGGCACGCGGAAACGTTCGGCGAGGCCAACCGCGCCTCGAACCAGAAGATCGCCACCCGCCAGCAGGATTACCAAGCCTGCCAACAGCATCGCATAACTCAACATCGAAAAGCCCCCGAAGTCCGAAAAGTCTGTCTGGATGAAAAGACACTGGCGCCATGCCAATCGAGCGACCGGGCAGGGGCCTCTTGCGTGGTTCCCTGATCGATCAGTTCACGCATCCAGGAATTACCGATTCCAACAAAACCTGATTTGCAGGACTTATATAGCGAGCGAGAGGGCGATTGTAAGCCGTCGCTGCGTTCACCTGCTCAAAACAGGTCAAAATCCGAAAAATACGCCAGGATCCAGATGACGCCGATTCCGGCAACGGCTACTCCCGTCCAGACAAGCCATAACCATGAAAATTGTATTCCCGCTACCGCGATTCCGGCTCCCACGACAATCAGGATGATCGGAGCAAAGACCAGGACCAGGATCTGCAACAGGGTTTTCAACCAATTCATGATCTTCCTTGTCCCTTTGTCGATGCAACTTGCGTGATCTTTCACTTGTCCATCAATCTGCGGCACTTCAAGCAGTCAATGTCATAGCGGTTAACGCAACGTGATAGTGGTGTTGCAAACCGGCAACGTCACAAAGCTTCCGCAATTTGCCACCGTCTTGCCGCCTTTCCTCAAAGGCCGGGCCACAATCGTCATGCACAACCCTTGTCATCGGTGCGGGGTTTCAACACCGCTTCCGGGCCTATCCCATGCCCGCAAGCGGACGTTAATCGCTGGCGGAATCTGGTTTTGCGTACCGTCTCGAACATTGGAGTTGAAGGATGCGAAGAATACGAGGATTGAACGGAACCTGCATTGTATCGCTGGCATTTGCGGCAGGCCTGTTTGCAGCACCTGCATTTGCCGCAGACATAATCGAAACGCAGCCTGTTACCGATCCCTTGCCGCCCTCCCAGACAAACCTGTTGTGGGATGGTGCCTATGTCGGACTGTATGGCGGCTACAACTGGCTGGCATCAAGGATTGGCGGCAATCCCGACGTCGATGGCATCGATGGCCTGACCGGTGGCGGTTATGTCGGTTACAACTACCAGTTCGACCAGAATTGGGTAGCAGGCATTGAGGGCATGGGTGGCGTATCTGGCGCTGAAAACTCGTTCGGCGGCGTCAATGTCGAACAGAACTGGGAAGCGTCGCTTCGCGGTCGCATGGGCTATGCCTTCGAGAACTCCATGGTCTATGGTCTTGCCGGTCTTGCAGGCACGAAGGCGAGTGTTTCCACGCCTACCGGTTCAGACAGCAAGATCAATCTTGGCTGGACCATTGGCGCTGGTATCGAAACCCATTTGACCGAGTCTATCACCGCGCGCGCCGAATACGATTATTCCGACTATGGCGCGCGGAAATACTCGCTGGGAGGCGGCAATGGTGACGTTGGTCTCAACAGCCATGCGCTGAAACTTGGCATCGGCCTGAAGTTCTGATCCAGGTCAGATTGGCGGGGATCAGTTGTCCCCGCCAATGATGTCTCCAAGCGTTCCAAGAACCGAACCCTCGCCAACAGTTTTTCCGCGTACGCCAGGCGCTGCAGCAAGCATTCGTCCGGCAAGACGTGAGAATGGCAAGGATTGAATCCAGACACGACCCGGTCCGCGCAGCCTGGCAAAAAACACGCCCTCGCCACCGAAGATCATCGACTTGATCGAACCGGCGCGCACCACATCCATCTCGATATTGCCGGTAAAGGCCGCAACGCAGCCTGTGTCGACATGCAATTCTTCGCCGGGTGCGAGGTCACGCACCAGCGTCGTTCCGCCCACATGTACAAAAGTCCAGCCATCACCTTCGAGCTTCTGCATGATGAAGCCTTCGCCGCCGAAAAGGCCCGTGAGAATTCTCTTCTGAAAGAATATGCCTAGTTGCACGCCCTTGGCAGCACACAGAAATGCATCCTTCTGGCACACCAGCCGACCGCCGACTTCATCCAGCTTGATCGCAAGGATATGGCCCGGATATGGTGCTGCGAAGCCAACCCGCGCCTTGCCCTCGCCATGATGGGTGAAGACCGTCGTGAAGAGGCTCTCGCCGGTAATCAGACGCTTGCCCGCACCAACCAGCATATCGAGAAAACCACCTGCCTGGCTCGATCCGTCACCAAATACCGATGTCATTTCCACATCGGGATGCTTGAACATCATTGATCCGGCTTCCGCCACCGCGGACTCGCCAGGGTCAAGCTCGACCTCGACGAATTGCATTTCGGTGCCCTTGATCTCGAAATCGATATCGTCGGCCACTCCCTTGCTGCGGGCATGGCGGGCGGATTGCACTGTTGGAACCGAGCCAAATACCATTGGAAATCTCCCTTGCTATCGGATTCAGGTCAACGATTGATAGAACGGCACCAGCCGCCATGCACATGCCAGCGATCGCGCCCCGGAATGCAGAATTCGACATTCCAGCCAACGCCTGCAAGGCCCATGCCCTTTTCGATGCGATAGTGGATTGTCTGGTAGTGGCCGTTGGAAAGTGCCGCCCTTGCCCTGCAATAGCGTCGCTCTATCGGGTACATTCCGAAGGCAACCACCTTGCGCTCATGCTGGC
Source organism: Nitratireductor sp. (assembly GCA_020441795.1). Lineage (GTDB taxonomy): Bacteria > Pseudomonadota > Alphaproteobacteria > Rhizobiales > Rhizobiaceae > BOKV01. Next base: position 12,069 of record JAGRLM010000058.1, on the reverse strand, counting down.
GGTCAATTCCGGCAAGCGCGACGCCATAATAGCCATGCTTGTTCTCGGCCCAGTTGAACCGGGACTTGATCCGCTCGGCAACGCGCGCTTCTTCGCAATAGGGAAACTTCTGGAATGGTCGATAGACCATGTCTGCGGAGGCTGGAGTCACATTCATCCCCGAAAACGACGACATGCCCAAAATCAGGGCCAGTGCGGCATTCTTCATGCGTGAGATCATGGTGTTGGTCCTGTTGGCTTGAACACGATGCAAAGCGGTCATCCGCATGCCGATTCATTTCGCGGGCAGGATTGCCGCTTTTCATCACAGGGTCAAGGAAGCTTACTCTTCGGTAAGCCTCTCGAAACGCCAGTCTGCACCAGCGTCCTGCGCCATTTCGGTGGTCAGAACCGGCAAGATGCTTTCCAACTCCTCCTTCAGCACGAATGGAGGGTTCTTGATGATCAATCCGGAGCCGTAAAGACCGGGTTCCGGACTTGCCTTCTTCACCTGCAATTCGACCCGAATGAGATCGCGGATCGCGCTTCCCCGCAATGCGCTGATGAAGCGTTCGACCTCGCCATCATGCTTGAGTGGATACCACAGCATGAAGATGCCACCGGGCCAGCGACGCTCTCCCTTTTGAAGGGCATCAATCATCCGGTCAAACTCGCCCGCCTTTTCGAACGGGGGATCAATCAGTACCAGGCCACGTTTTTCCTTGGGCGGCAAATGAGCACCCGATACCAGCCAGCCATCCAGCAGGTTGATGCGCGCCTGCCAGTCACCCGCAAACAGCGCTGCAAGCTCGGCATGATCCTCTGGGTGCAATTCGAAAGCCGAGAGCCGGTCCTGCTTGCGAAGCAGGCGGCGCGCAATCACCGGGGAGCCCGGATATTGATCAGGTTCTCCACCATCGCCGGAAACGGTCGAAAGATAGGGCGCCAGCAAGTCACTGGCGTTGCCGGTGATCCGGGCGGTGGAAATCTTGCCTATGCCGTTGATCCATTCGCCGGTCTTGCCAGCTTCCACCGAAGCAAGGTCATAGATCCCGCGGCCGGCATGGGTATCGATTACCCGGAAGGGCGCTTCCTTGCGCTTTAGATATTCGATGATACGCGCGAGCACAGCATGCTTGAAGACATCGGCAAAATTCCCGGCATGGAAGGCGTGGCGATAGTTCATTCGCTCAATGCCGGGGAAAACAATGCTGCATCTGTAGCGGTTTCATCCATCCTGGAAAAAACCGCCCGCCCATTCGACAATCGCACATCGCCCCTTGCCAGCAATTCCACAGCTCGGGGATAAAGCCGGTTCTCGGCCGCAAGCACCCGTGCAGAAAGGCTCTCGGCACTATCGTCGACCAGAACAGGAACAGCAGCCTGCGCAATCACCGGGCCGTCATCCACGCCCTCGCTGACAAAGTGAACACTGGCACCGTGGATGCGCATTCCCGCCGCCAGTGCGCGCTCATGCGTGTCGATACCCTTGAACGAGGGCAGCAGGCTTGGATGGATGTTGACCAGACGGCCTGAATACAGCTTGACGAAATCGCCGGTCAGGATGCGCATATATCCCGCCAGGCAAATGAAATCCGGGCGGTCTGCGTCCAGAACCTGCGCCAATGCCGCTTCATGGGCTTCACGGCTGTCATAGTCCTTGTGGGCAACAACAAGTGTCTCGATGCCTGCTGCCTCCGCAACAGAAAGTGCCTTTGCATCAGCCCGGTTGGAAATGACACGCCTTACCATCGCCGGATATTCGGGCTGCATGGCCGCCTGAATGAGCGCCGTCATGTTGGTGCCGCGCCCCGAAACCAGAATGTCGATCTGGCAGCGTTTTTCAGGCTTTGTGATCTCCGGTTTCTTGCTCACAGTGCCAATTGTCCGTTGAAGACCACGGCTTCGCCTTCGCGTCTGGCAAGCCGTCCGATGCGCGTCACGGTTTCGCCTTCACGGATCAGCACCGCCTCTACCGCGTCAACCTTGGCTGCATCTACCACCACCACCATGCCGGTACCGCAATTGAAGGTCCTGAGCATCTCGCTGGCGCTTATCCCGCCCGATTGCATCAACCAGCGAAAGACCGGTGGGGCTGTCAGTTCAACGCAGTCGATGACCGCGCAGATATCCTTGGGCAGCACGCGGGGAATGTTTTCGGTAAAGCCACCGCCGGTAATATGCGCCATGGCTTTCACGGCCCCGGTTTCGCGGATCGCCGCCAGCATCGGCTTCACATAGATCCGTGTTGGAGCCAGCAATGCGCGCGCAAGGCTTTGGGAAGCGTCAAACGGGGCAGGGGCTTCAAGCCTTGCGCCCGACATTTCAACGATGCGGCGCACCAGCGAAAATCCGTTCGAGTGAACACCCGATGATGCGAGGCCTAGCAGCACATCCCCCTCGCCAATATCATTGGTCGGCAGCACTGTACCCCGTTCTGCCGCCCCTACTGCGAAGCCAGCAAGGTCATAATCGCCCGCCTTGTACATGCCGGGCATTTCCGCCGTCTCGCCGCCTATCAGGGCGCATCCTGCAATCCGGCATCCCTCGGCGATGCCCTCGATCACGGCCTTTGCTTCCTCGACCTGCAATTTGCCCGTGGCGAAGTAATCGAGAAAGAACAGCGGTTCAGCGCCCTGGACGACGAGGTCATTGACACACATTGCGACAAGGTCGATCCCGACGGTGTCGTGAATGCCTGTGTCAATGGCGATCTTCAACTTGGTTCCAACGCCGTCATTGGCGGCAACCAGCACGGGATCCTTGAAACCGGCGGCCTTCAGGTCGAACAATCCGCCAAAACCGCCGATCTCGGTATCCGAGCCTGGTCGCCGAGTTGAGCGCACAGCAGGCTTGATGGCGTCCACCAGCGCATTGCCCGCATCGATATCGACGCCTGCATCCGCGTAACTCAGCCCGTTTTTCTTGATTTCGCTCATGGTGTGTCCCGGCTTGATATTGGTCATGGCAATACGCCTTCAAGGGCAATCACTTCAAGCACTCTTGCCGGTTTTCAACCATTCAGGCACCGGCAACTGCGCTGAGTTTCGATCTTTTCGGCCTTACCAGCGCCATTCCGGCAAGCATGAGCAGCAGCGCCAGCCATACCGTCCATGAATATTGCTCGGACAACAGGATTGCGCTGGTGGCAACGCCTGAGAAAGTGACGATGTAGGAAATCTGGCTGGTGAAAACAGCCCCGGCAACGCCAAGCAGCCAGATATAGCCCGTATAAGCGACCACATGTCCGAGCGAGGAAAATATGAGCGCCCATTCCGGCGCCTGCCATGCCCTTATCGGATCGACAAAGCCACCCGAGACCATCGCCAAAGGGGCAGCGATCAGGGCCGACAGCACCGACGCGCCGAACAGCGATGCTATGGGGTCGATATTTCTCGGTGCAAAACTCGCCACATAGTTCCCCTCGAAAGCATACATCAGCGGAGGGAGCAGGCCGATCAGCACGAAGATTGCGAGCGCAGGGTCCGGCAGGCTGGCCCCAGGCGCAGTGAGCAGCAGGACCGCACACAGGCCCAATGCAATTCCGCCTATCCGGCGCAGTGAAAATCGTTCCGAGCCGATACCAACTGCAATAGCGGTCGAAAACATGGGAACGGTGGAAATCACGATGGACAAAATGCCCGCCGGCAGCCGTGCGGCTACAAAATACGAGATGCTGTTAGGCAGAATCGTTCCCAGAATAGCAATCGCGAGATAGTGGCGAAGCGCGATGCCATCAACGCGTGGCCAAATTCGACGTCCGATGATGAATGGCAGAAGGGCCAGCGCCACGATTACAACCTGCCAGAAAATCAGTCCCAACGGATGATATCCTGTCGAAACAGCGATCTTGCCCAGGGGTATGGTTGTGCCCCAGACAATGCCGAACAGAAGCAGGGCTGCGGGTGCGATTAGCGCGTTCATCGAATTTCCTTGACGGTTGCTGCCGCGGGATAGCGCTCACTCATGGTTCCGGCAAGCCTTTTGAATAGTTGCCCAGCCGGGCTGACTTTTGCCCGCCGGTTCTGGTAACAAGTTGTCATTGCGACCGATGGTGATTTGCCGGAGCCCTTGCATGGACCAGAAACTTGAAAAGACCATTCGCCGCCAGGTATTCTTCTGGCTGGTTACCCTGGGCCTGTTTCTTTTCATGTTGTGGCTGTTTGCCGACATCCTGCTGCCTTTCGTTGCGGGCATGGCGCTCGCCTATTTTCTTGACCCCGTTGCCGACCTGCTGGAGCGCTGGGGCCTTTCACGCCTGATGGCAACGGTCATCATCCTGTTTTTCTTTGTTGTGATATTCGTCATTTCACTGATGATCCTGGTGCCGATACTTGGAAACCAGATCGCCGGGTTCCTGGAGCGCATGCCCGACCTGGTGACTAGACTGCAATCCATGGTCGCCTCGTCCGAAAGTCCGTGGTTGAAGAAGATCATCGGCATCGAAGGCCAGTCGCTGCAGGACAACCTCAATGGCCTTGTCAAGCAGGGCGCTGGCTGGATCGCCACCTTGCTCCAGCAATTGTGGAATTCCGGCAAGGCGATTGTCAGCGTCGCTTCGTTGCTGGTGGTGACGCCGGTTGTTGCCTTCTACCTGCTTTACGACTGGGACCGCATGGTTGAGGCAATTGATGGATGGCTGCCGCGCGACCATCGCGATACAATCCACGAGATCCTCATCGAAGTGGATCGCGCAGTAGCCGGATTTGTCCGCGGACAGGGAACGCTTTGTCTTATCCTCGGGCTTTTTTACGGTATCTCGCTGACCATTGCCGGATTGAATTTCGGCCTGCTGATCGGCCTGTTCGCGGGCCTGGTGTCCTTCATTCCCTATGTTGGCTCGCTTTCCGGCCTCATCCTGTCTGTCGGCGTGGCGCTGGTGCAATTCTGGCCTGACTGGGTCCACGTTCTCGTCGTTATCGGCATTTTCTCGCTTGGCCAGTTCCTCGAGGGAAACATCCTGCAGCCCAAGCTGGTGGGACAAAGCGTCGGATTGCACCCGGTCTGGCTGATGTTCGCCCTGTTCGCATTCGGCTCGCTTTTTGGCTTCACTGGAATGCTGATAGCAGTGCCTGCCGCAGCAGCGGTGGGTGTGATTGTGCGCTTTGCCCTTGGCCGATATCTGTCAAGTGAGCTATATACCGGTCATTCGGACTGAGCACGATCCAACCAGTGCAGTTGAAACCGTCCGCAAGCGAGTAAGGCGCAGCGTATCGCGACGATGGCACCCAGACAGCTACCTCTTGAATTGCCGTTTTCCAGCGCAGACGCACGCGATGACCTCATCGTTTCGACTGCCAATGCGCAAGCCGTGGAATTGCTGGACAGTTGGCCGGATTGGCCGGGCAATACGGTGATCCTTCATGGTCCGGTGGGCACGGGCAAGAGCCACATGGCCCGGATATGGGCTGCGCAGGCAGGTGCCGGAACGCTTGATGCCGCAACACTTGCAGCTTTCGAACCGGGTGATGCAAACTGTTTCGCCATCGAGGATCTCGGGCGTGGTGCACTTGACGAAAAGGCACTGTTTCACCTGCTCAACCATGTCCGCGCCCATGGCGGTCACTGCCTGATTACAAGCCGCGAGCCCCCCAATGACTGGGGAGTCGCGCTGCCGGACCTGGCATCGAGGCTGCGTGCCGCCAATCTTGTCGAGATTTCCGCTCCCGATGACAATCTGCTTCGCCAGGTGATCGTGAAGCTGTTTTCCGACCGGCAATTGGCCGTCGATCCGGGGGTCGTGGATTACCTCGTTACCCGCATGGAGCGTTCGCTGGGAGCTGCCGGAGTGCTTGTAGACGAGATTGATCGCGAGGCGCTGGCGCGCCGAACCCGGGTCACCCGGCCGCTCGCCAGCCTTGCCTTGCAGAAAACCGGAATGATCTAGCGCCAATTGGCGCATTTGGCGCTATTAGGCCTTGTTTAGCGTCTTTGTCGTATTGTCACATTTGGTCGATAAATGACTGAAAACTCAAACATTCGGACGACATGATGGACGAGACTGTAAAATCCGGGGAATTCGGCATTCTCAACGAGCCCGATACGGGTCCGGCAACGGATGTTTTTTCCGATCCAGCCCGTTTCATGAACCGAGAGCTTTCCTGGCTTGAATTCAATCGCCGCGTTCTCGAGGAATCATCCAATCCCGGCAATCCGCTTCTCGAGCGTGTGCGCTTCCTGTCGATTTCGGCAACCAATCTCGATGAGTTCTTCATGGTCCGCGTCGCTGGTCTGGTCGGTCAGGTCAGGCAGGAAGTCGATACGCGCTCCGATGACGGCCTTACTCCGCGCGAGCAGCTTTCTGCAGTCCTTGAGGCGGTCAGCCAGCTTCAGGCCGATCAGCAGGCAGCCTGGGCAGAACTGCGCAAGGCGCTGGTTGACGAAAAGATTTTCATCGTCTCGGAACGGGACCTGGCCAAAACCGATCGCGAATGGCTTGAAGACCATTTCATGGAAGCCATTTTCCCGATCCTGACACCGCTGTCGATTGATCCGGCCCATCCTTTCCCGTTCATTCCCAATCTTGGCTATACCTCGGTCTATGATCTGGAAAATTCACGCAATTCGGAACAGATGACAGCGCTCGTGCGCATGCCGCAAAGCCTGCGCCGTTTCATCGAACTGCCGCAAAAGGCCGGCAGCAAGACCGCGCTCATCCCTATCGAAACCGTGATCGCGATGTTCATCAGCCGCCTCTTTCCCGGCTTTATTGTGCGGGGCTCGGGGCATTTCCGGGTCATTCGCGATTCCGATATCGAAGTCGAGGAAGAGGCCGAGGATCTCGTCCGCACCTTCGAGACTGCCTTGAAGCGCCGTCGTCGCGGCTCTGTCATTCGCCTTGAAATCGAGGAGGGCATGCCTCGCAGGTTGCAGGATTTTGTCCTCGGGCAAGTGGGCCTTGCCGACGGCCAGATCAACATTCTGGCAGGCATGCTGGCGCTCCACAATCTTTCCGAAATCGTTTCTCTCGAACGACCGGAACTGAAATTCGAAGCCTATAATGCGCGTTTCCCGGAACGGATCCGCGAGTTGAATGGCGATTGCCTTGCCGCCATCCGCCAGAAGGACATAGTCGTCCATCACCCTTACGAATCCTTCGATGTCGTTGTCCAGTTCATCCGCCAGGCAGCGCGCGACCCCGAAGTGGTTGCCATCAAGCAGACGCTCTATCGCACCTCCAATGACAGCCCCATCGTTGCCGCGCTCATCGAGGCAGCCGAAGCCGGCAAGTCGGTAACAGCCTTGGTCGAATTGAAGGCCCGTTTCGACGAAGAAGCCAATATTCGCTGGGCGCGTGACCTGGAGCGGGCGGGGGTGCAGGTGGTCTTTGGCTTCGTCGAATGGAAAACCCATTCGAAGCTTTCGCAGGTCGTGCGCCGCGAAGACGGCAAGCTCGTCAACTATGTCCATATCGGAACAGGGAATTATCATCCGATCACGGCGCGCATTTACACCGATCTTTCCTATTTTACGGCCAATCCGGTGGTGGCGCGCGACGTGGCACAGGTCTTCAACTTCATCACCGGCTATGCCGAGCCGGACCACCTTGAGGCACTTGCCGTCTCGCCCATCACATTGAAACAGAGAATTCTCGACCACATCGCGCAGGAAATCGAACATGCCACGGCAGGTCGTCCGGCGACGATCTGGGCGAAGATGAACTCGCTGGTCGATCCGGTTATCATTGATGCCCTTTACCGCGCCAGCCAGGCCGGAGTGCATATCGAGCTGGTGGTGCGCGGAATCTGCTGTTTGCGGCCTGCCGTTCAGGGCCTTTCGGAAAACATCCACGTCAAGTCGATTGTCGGCAGGTTCCTTGAGCATAGCCGCATACTGTGCTTCGGCAATGGCAAGGAAATGCCGTCGCGGGCCAATATCGTCTATATCGGCTCGGCCGATCTGATGCCGCGAAATCTGGATAGGCGCGTCGAAGTGATGGTTCGCCTGACCAATCCCACCGTGCAGCAGCAGGTGCTGGAGCAGATCATGCTTGCCAACCTGATGGACACCGAGCAAAGCTGGGAAATCCTGCCAAATGGCAAGTCGCGGAGAATTTCGGCGAAATCACCAACAGAATCGTTTAATGCTCAGCGGTACTTCATGACCAATCCAAGCCTTTCGGGGCGAGGTGAATCGCTGAAATATGATGCTCCGAAGAAATTTACAGACCGCGAATTTGGCGACCTCTAACGGTCGCAGGGAACGCCGCAAGAGCGATGCCGGAAGTGGACCAGAGGCTGGTGCGCAAGGACGCCTGTCCGAGCGCAGGCCGGTCGCTGTCGTCGATATCGGTTCCAACTCGGTTCGCCAGGTAATCTATGAAGGCCTGACCCGCTCGCCTGCTGTTCTGTTCAACGAAAAGGTCCTTTGCGGATTGGGGCAGGGCGTTGCCACGACAGGGCGTCTCAACGAGCAGGCAGTCGAGCGCGCCATCGCGGCCTTGCACCGGTTTCATGCGCTGGGCGAACAGGCAGGCGTGACGCAGACCCATATCCTCGCCACCGCCGCAGCCCGTGAAGCCGCCAATGGCTCGCTCTTCATTGCCCGTGTCGAGGAGATTTTCGGTACTTCCGTCATGGTGCTTTCCGGCATGATGGAAGCGCAATATTCCGCCTATGGCATCAAGAGCGGTTTTCATGAACCAGAAGGCATTGTCGGCGACATGGGCGGCGGATCGCTGGAACTTGTCGGCGTCAACGGCCAGATCGAGGGCGGCATCACGTTGCCGCTGGGCGGCCTGCGTCTCGCGGAAATGGCAGGCGGCTCACTGGACAAGGCCCGTGACATCGTCAAGGCAGAAATGGCAAAGGCAAAGGTCGCCTGGCCTGGTTCGCAGCGCAATTTCTACGCGGTCGGCGGCACCTGGCGCTCACTGGTCAAATTGCACATCGCGCGCACCCATTATCCGCTGATGGCCGTGCATGACTATCATGTGCCGGCAAAGAGCTTCCTCGCCTTTTGCAATCGCCTTGTGGGCGAACCCATCGAAAGCGTCACCGGTATTGATGCGGTATCGCGCAACCGCCGTACGCTGTTGCCCTATGGCGCGCTGGTCATGGCGCAAGTGCTCAAGACGCTGAAGGCCGATACGGTGATCGCCTCCTCGCTTGGTGTGCGCGAGGGATATCTGTTTTCCCTGCTTCCACCGGAAGAGCAGGCCAAGGATTCGCTGCTCGAGACAGCGCGTGACCTGTCGATCCTGCGCGCGCGCTCGCCCCGACACGCCCAGGAACTGGCCGATTGGAGCACTATGGCATTTGCAACACTGGGCATCGACGAGACGCCAAACGAGGCTCGCTATCGCATAGCCTCCTGCTATCTCGCGGATATCGCCTGGCGTGCGCATCCTGATTTTAGGGCACAGCAAAGCCTTTCAGTCATCGCCAATACCGGTTTTGTCGGTATCTCGCATGAAGGGCGCGCCTATCTCGCCTTGTCGAATTACCACCGCTATCAGGGGCTGGGAACCAAGGTCAAACTGCCGGAAATTGCATCCATGGCCACGCCACGCGTCATTACACGCGCCCGTCTGCTGGCTGCCATCTTCCGGGTTCTGTATCTGTATTCGGCATCCATGCCGGGTGTCATCCCTCGCCTCGGACTGGTGGCAAATGACGAAAATGCTTTCGCGCTCACCGTGCCCACTGACATATCCGATCTTTGTGGCGAGCGTCCGCAGGAACGGCTGTCGCAACTGGCTCGCGAAACAGGTCGCGAGATAACGCTGCAGATCGTGTGAGGGCTATTCCGCGGCCTGGCGTTTCTGGTCGTCACCGAGTTCGATGATCATGACCGCCTTGCGATTATAGCCAAGCGCCAGGCCGCCATTCTTCAGTTTCAGCGCCATTTCTCCAAACAGTTCGCGCCGCCAACCCTTGAGCGCCGGGACATCGGCTTCGTCATCAGCCGCAATCCGCTCCAGGTCATCAACTGTCGCAATCACCTTGGCAGCGACGCCATGCTGCTCGACAATCACCTTGAGGAGTACTTTCAGCATTTCCGTTGCAGCACCCGTGCCTTCAGGTGCCTGACGCTGCGGTGGCAGCGATGGCAAATCCTGCTTCGGCATTTCCATGGCCGCCTTCACCACCGCCAGCAAGTCATTGCCGTAGCGGTTGCGGTCGAATCCGCGCGACAGGCCGCGCAGTTCGGCAAGGTCATTCATTGTTTTCGGCGGATGGCCGCAGATTTCGTAGATCGCCTCATCCTTGATGACGCGCCCGCGCGGCACATTGCTGGAGCGCGCTGTCTGCTCGCGCCATTCGGCGAGTTTCTGCAGCAGCGCAAACTCGCGCGGCTTGCGAACCCTCAGTTTCAGGCGCTGCCATGCGTCACCGGGAGGAAGGTCATAGGTCTCGCGAGAAGTGAGGATTTCCATCTCCTCCGCGACCCAATGCGTGCGCCCCTGTTCTTCCAGATTGGCCTTGATCGACTGGTAGACCTGGCGCAGATGAGTAACGTCGGCGAGCGCATAATCGAGTTGCTTCTCTGTCAGTGGCCGGCGCTTCCAGTCGGTGAAGCGCGACGACTTGTCGATATGCTGATTGGCTATCCGGAACACCAGCTGGTCATAGGAAATGCTGTCGCCATAGCCACAGACCATCGCGGCGACCTGTGTGTCGAAAACGGGATGCGGGATCAGTCCGCCGAGATTGTAGATGATTTCGATATCCTGGCGGGCAGCGTGAAAAACCTTGACCACACCGTGATTGGCCATCAGCTCGAAGAACGGGGTCAGTTCTATGCCCTTCGCAAGCACATCGACGATATAGGCGTCTGACGGACAGGCCAATTGCAGCAGGCACAATTCCGGCCAGAAAGTCGACTCGCGAAGGAACTCGGTGTCGACCGTGACATAAGGATGATCGGCAATGGTGCGGCAGGCTTCGGCGAGTTCCGCCGTGGTCGTGATGATCTTCATGAATTCTGTATAGCCAAGAGTTTCGGACTTGTCATTGCTGGCTTGCATCATCGTTGAAAAATCCGGATGCCGTTTTTGTTGAAGGCCATTACCTGCTTTTCAGCGAGAAACCCCGCAGAAACCCCGCGCAAACCTTGACAAATCGCCCGTTAAAGGTGTTTGTCGCGCCCGATCCTCCCTGCAGATGAATTCGTGCGCCAAGCGCCCCCAACATCCGGAACCGACAATGCACCGCTACCGTAGCCATACCTGCGCCGCCTTGCGCAAATCAGACGCCGGATCGACCATACGAATTTCCGGCTGGGTCCACCGCGTGCGCGACCACGGCGGCGTGCTCTTCATCGACATGCGTGACCATTACGGCCTGACGCAGGTCGTTGCCGACCCTGATTCCCCGGCCTTCAAGATTGCCGAGATCGTGCGCGGCGAATGGGTGATCCGCGTCGACGGCAAGGTAAAGGAGCGCGACGCGGCTGCCGTCAATCCGAATCTCGACACCGGCGAGATCGAGGTCTTCGCTACCGAAATCGAGGTGCTTTCAAAATCCGAGGAACTGCCGCTGCCGGTCTTCGGCGAGCCGGATTATCCTGAAGACATTCGCCTGAAATACCGCTTCCTTGATCTTCGCCGCGACACGCTGCACAAGAACATCGTCAAGCGCACGCAGATCATTGCAGCGATGCGCCGCCGCATGGCCGAAGCGAATTTCACCGAATATTCAACGCCGATCCTGACGGCTTCCTCGCCGGAAGGCGCGCGCGACTTCCTGGTGCCAAGCCGCATCCATCCCGGCAAGTTCTATGCGCTGCCGCAGGCTCCGCAGCAGTTCAAGCAGCTCCTCATGGTGTCGGGATTCCCGCGCTACTTCCAGATCGCACCGTGCTTCCGCGACGAGGACGCACGCGCGGACCGGTCCCCTGGCGAGTTCTATCAGCTCGACATGGAAATGGCCTACGTCGACCAGGAAGACATCTTCGCCGTGCTCGAGGAGCTCCTCGTCGGGCTGTTCCGCGAGTTCACGGACTGGCACGTGGCGGACGCACCCTTCCCCCGTCTCACCTTCCGCGACACGACGCTCCGCTCCGGCAGCGACACTCCGGACCTTCGCTTCGGCTGCGAGATCCAGGACATCTCGGTCCTCTTCGCTACGTGCGAGTTCCGCGCCTTCC
>JAGRLM010000057.1:278-1846 GCA_020441795.1 Nitratireductor sp. | reverse complement strand
CGCGGCTGTCGCCGCGATCCTTCGTTGCGACGCTGGTCTTCATGGTCGCGACCTTTGCCACCGTCTATGTGGTTCGCCACGTCATTCCCAACCTCAATGCATTGTGAGGCCAGCTGATGAAACTCATATCCGCCTTCCTGATTGGAATTGTATTCGGCACGGGCATCATCCTTTCGGGGATGGCCAATCCTGCAAAGGTCATCGGCTTCTTCGATATTGCGGGTGCCTGGGATCCCAGCCTGATATTCGTGATGATTGCGGCAATGCTGACGGCCATGGTCGGATACCGGGTGGTCCTCGTGCGCCCGCGGCCGGTTTTCGAACCTGAGTTCAACCTGCCCAAGAGCAAGCTGATCGACGCACCGCTTGTGCTTGGTTCCGCGACCTTCGGTATCGGCTGGGGTATTTCCGGCTTCTGCCCGGGCGGAGCGATCCCTGCCCTTGGCACGGGACGCGGCGAGGCGCTGATTTTCGTTGCCGCGATGATGGTCGGGATTTTGCTGACCAGAACCCTGCGCAACATGCGGGCGCAGCAATTGCGCACTGCCTGACGCAACACGGCCAAACCGCCAAGAATGATCAAAACGCCGGGTATTTCCCGGCGTTTTGCCTGCCTCGCGAAGCGCTTCAATTGTCGGCCTTGTTCGAAGGCGTAATTGACATGACCGTTCAAATCGCTAGGTGTTTGCCGGCTCGTGCTCCGCATGTCATGTCGGGAGCGTAAAATTCAGCATTTATTCGGAAGGGCATTGCATGGGACAGCGCATCGAGATCGCCGGCCTGAAGGTCGACAAGGGGCTTCACGACTTCATCACCACACAGGCATTGCCGGGAACAGGTGTGGAGGCTGCGCATTTCTGGAATGCTTTTGCGTCCCTTGTCCATGACCTCGCGCCGCGAAACCGCGCATTGCTCGCCAGGCGCGACGCGTTGCAGGAAAAGCTGGATGAATGGTACCGCGCCAATGGCGCGCCATCCGACATGGCCATTTACAAGGCGTTTCTTTCAGAAATTGGCTATCTGGTGCCGGAAGGTCCGGCATTCAGCGTATCAACCCAGAATGTCGACCCCGAAATCGCAAGCGTGGCCGGGCCGCAGCTCGTTGTTCCGATCATGAATGCCCGCTTTGCGCTCAACGCAGCCAATGCACGCTGGGGCTCGCTCTATGATGCGCTGTACGGAACCGATGCGCTGGGCGACAAGCCGCGCGCGGGTGGTTATGACGCTGAACGCGGAGCCCGCGTGATAGACTGGGCAAAGGCGTTTCTCGACGAAAGCGCGCCGCTTGCCAACGCAAAATGGTCCGATGCAACCGCCCTTTCCGTCGAGGGTGGCAAGCTCGTGGTTGCGACCGTGTCCGGCAAGACAGGCCTTGCCGATCCGTCGCAATTCACCGGCCATATCGGTGCAGCCGACAAGCCTTCCTCGGTGATTGTCGTGCGCAACGGCATGCATGCGCGCATCGTGATCGATCCATCCAGCGCCATTGGCAAGAGTGACCCGGCCGGCATAGCCGACGTGATCCTTGAATCGGCGCTGACAACGATCATGGATTGCGAGGATTCAGT
>JAGRLM010000057.1:0-145 GCA_020441795.1 Nitratireductor sp. | reverse complement strand
TCAGCGCAGACGGAAAACCCGGCTCGCTGAAGGGTCGCTCGCTGATGCTGGTGCGCAATGTCGGGCATCTGATGACCAATCCGGCAATCCTGCTCGAGGACGGATCCGAAATTCCCGAAGGCATCATGGATGCCATGATGACTGC
>JAGRLM010000516.1 GCA_020441795.1 Nitratireductor sp. | reverse complement strand
CTGATGGGTGTTCACAAGGATCACACATTCGCAATCATTCTCGAACCTGTCGACAATGGCAGGACAATCGAGCATGTCGAAATTTATTACACCGACCCGGCCATTCAGGGTGAAGACTGGTTCGACATGCGCAGCCGCAATTCCGAACTCTGGAAAAGCGTCTTCGTCGAGGATGTGGGCGTCGTCGAAAGCATGCAGCGCGGGCGCAGGGCGAGCGCCTTTGATGGCGGGCATTTCTCCCCGGTGATGGATGAATCCACCCATCATTTTCATTCCTGGATTGCATCGCAATTCCTGGGATCAAAGGCCCTGGAAAAATAGTAAATTTGCGACACGCCCCAACGCCGGATCGCAATATTTCCATTAGCATTCGCAATGGAACATGCTATTTGGCGTGAAATCTTCGCGCTGGAACCCGCACAATGCCAGACAGAAATGGCGTGACCCATATGAGCTTCCTGCTCATCGATGATTTCTCGGCCTTGTGCCTGATGTCAGCGATAGAAGGGTTGCGTGCTGCCAATTACGTTCTTGGACGCAAGGCCTATGACTGGCACTTGCTAAGCCATGACGGCAAACCGTCACGCGCCTCCAACGGCATTGTGATGGCGGTCGAGGGGGATATTGGCCAGGATATTCGCTCCGACTATCTGTTCGTTGTTTCAAGCTATGACAATAATCCGCCCTACAGGTCCCGCCTGCATTCCAGGTTGAAGCAGTTCGACCGCTCCGGGATCAAGCTGGGAGGTATATCGTCCGGCACCTTCATCCTTGCGCGTGCCGGATTGATGAACAAGGCAAAGTGCACATTGCACTGGGAATATCAGCCGGCCTTCCAGGAGGAATTTCCCGACATAGCCATGGTCAGCGATCTCTATGTCATCGACAACAATCGCTACACCTCGTCAGGCGGCATATCGAGCCTGGAACTTGTCCTGCAGATCATTGGCGAGGATCATGGCGAAGGCGCAGCCCTCAAGGTCGCAAACAATTTCCAGCTTGACCGGATCCGCAATGCCGGTGTCTCGCAGCGCTCCGGCTCGGTAGCGCGCATGGAGACAATGCCGCCAGCGGTCCAGACAGCAGTAAGGCTGATGCTGGCCAATATCGAATTTCCCCTGTCCAATGTCGAGATTGCCGAAAAGATCAACACCAGCGTTCGCAATCTCGAGCGCATGTTCAAACGCAATCTCAAGGCTTCGCCAGCCAAATACTATCTTGCCCTGCGGCTCGAAAAAGCGCGCGAATTGCTCATGCACACCAACATCTCCACCATGGAAGTGGCGCTGCAATGCGGCTTCTCATCCAGTTCCTATTTCGCCCGCTGCTTTCACCGCAGCTTTGGCAAACGACCCTCGGATGTAAGGCGAAACAAGCCTTGAGGCCCTTGAGGTTTTGCCTCGCCTCATGCCAATGACCGATGGCTACGCCTCGGGAGCACTTGCCTGCATGGATGGGCGGCTGGAAAATTCCGCGAACCATTGCGCCAGCTTCGGATGCGTATCGCGCCAACCCATATCGGTAAAGCGATAGTCGAGATATCCAAGCGCACAGGCAATGGCAATAAGCCCCATGGTCGGCTCACCCTTGAGCATGGCGCTCAACGCGCCTTCCAACTGGTCGAGGGAAGAAGTGACTTTCGCTATCTGGCCCTCGCTCCATGCAGCCCAGCGCAACGGCTCCGGACGCAAGGCAGCTTCATATCTGGCAAGCACTGCTGCATCCATGATGGCGTCGCCCAGCGCTTCCAGCATCATGTCCTGAAACCGGATCGGGCCATCCTGCGGCGCCAGCTTCTTGCCGGAATGCCGGGAATCGAGATAGGCGCAGATCACCCGGCT
>JAGRLM010000515.1 GCA_020441795.1 Nitratireductor sp. | reverse complement strand
GTTGACGTAGAGTCGTCGCGACCCGTTCTCTACGTCGAATTCCGCAAGGATGGGAAATCAATCGATCCGTCTCAATGGTGGGCGGACAACACCCTCAAGAGAGAGCCGGATGATTCGTAAGTTCACATTATTGTTTGCAGGTGCAGTCTTTGGCGCATCTGCCGCTCTGGTCGTGCTGACCGGTTTTGATGGGCCGGGGGCAGCTAATGCCGCCGGGGCATCCACCTATCGTCAGTTGAGTATCTTCGGCGATATTTTCGAACGTGTGCGGTCGCAATATGTAACCGAGCCTGATGACGAGAAGCTCGTAGAGACCGCCATCAATGGCATGTTGAGTTCGCTTGACCCGCATTCGTCCTACCTCAATGCCAAGGATTTCTCCGACATGCGGGTCCAGACCCGTGGCGAGTTCGGCGGCCTTGGCATCGAAGTCACGATGGAAAACGAGTTGGTCAAGGTGGTCACCCCGATTGATGACACCCCTGCATCAAAGGCGGGCGTTCTTGCCGGTGACATGATTACCAAGATCGACGGCGAGCAGGTCCGCGGGCTGACCCTCAACGACGCTGTCGAAAAGATGCGTGGTCCCGTCAATACGCCGATTGTCCTGACTGTCGTGCGTGAAGGTGCCGACCAGCCGATCGACATCACCATCATTCGTGATGTGATCAAGGTTCGTTCGGTCAAATACCGGGTCGAAGGCACCGATGTCGGCTATCTGCGTGTTTCGAGCTTTACCGAACAGACTTATGACAACCTGGAACAGGGTATCAAGAAGATCCGTGAGGAACTGGGCGAAGACAAGGTCAAAGGTTACATCCTTGATCTGCGCCTCAATCCGGGTGGTCTGCTTGACCAGGCCGTCAGCGTTTCCGATTCCTTCCTGGATCGTGGCGAAATCGTCTCGACCCGTGGCCGGAACCCGGACGAAACCCGGCGCTATTCCGCTCGCCCTGGTGACCTGACCGGCGGCAAACCGCTGATCGTGCTGATCAATGGTGGTTCGGCCAGTGCGTCGGAAATCGTTGCCGGCGCCCTGCAGGACCACAAGCGGGCAACCATTCTGGGTTCGCGTTCCTTCGGCAAGGGCTCCGTCCAGACAATCATCCCGCTGGGTGCCAATGGCGCGCTGCGTTTGACGACGGCGCTCTATTATACGCCGTCAGGCGCTTCCATTCAGGCAAAGGGCATCACGCCAGACATCGACGTCGTCCAGCCCCTGCCGGACGAGCTGAAGGGCAAGGTGGAAAATCGCGGGGAATCAGAACTGCGCGGCCACATTACCGGCCAGCAGGAAGATGCCGAAGGTTCGGGCTCATCAGCCTATGTTCCGCCGGAAACAAAGGATGACGTGCAGTTGAATTATGCGCTGGACCTGATCCGCGGCGTCAAGGTTTCCAAGGCGTTTCCGCCGGATCCGTCTTCCGCCATTCCGAACTGAGTTTGACGGTAATACTGCATCTGTCAGCAGTTGACATTCATGGCCGGGGAGGGTCCGCTCTCCCCGGCTTTTGATTGGATTAGGGCTGATTCGGCTTTCATCGCATGACCGTGAACCGCCGACTGGTCTGACCGGGTCCGCCATGTTCCCGTCCGGATTCAGGGTGAAAAGCTGCAACACACCGGAAGACCTGCCGGAAAACAGGATGGCATTGTTTCATGCAGGACGATCTTACAAAACCATTGGGTCTTCAGCGGAAGGACAAACCGCATCGCAATGGCTTGCGCAATCTTGGGCTGGCTGGCCTCGTGCTTGCAGGTGTAGCTATCGGTTCAGGGCTGTTTCTTGTTTTCAAGGCGCCAGAGCCGAATTCCGATTCGCAACCACCGTCATCGGCCCCGAACGACCAGATCGCTGCCACGGCTCCTGCCGATGCACCAGCGTCAGCCCCTGCTGAAAAGACTGGAGCCGGTAACGATGCCGATGCGGGAACAGGCGATACGCAGCCAGGAGCACTGGAGGACGTCAAGCCGGATGGCAGCATCGAGCCGATAGTTCCGGTTCCCGTATTCAGACGCCAGGAGGCCGGGCTTGCCCATATGCCGGATCCGGCATTGGTGGAGAAGGGCGCTAGCGGGGTGATACCCAAACGCGGCAAGGACGGCGAGCGCGCGATGGATGTCTATTCGCGTCCACCCGCGACGGAGGGCAATTTCGGCGTGGCCCGTGTAGTGTTGATTGTCGGCGGCATCGGCATCAGCCAGACAAGTTCGCAGGAAGCAATTCGAAACCTGCCCGGCGCGGTAACGCTTGCATTTGCCCCTTATGGCAACAGCCTGTTTCGCTGGATGCAGGAGGCCCGCAAGTCCGGGCATGAATTGCTGTTGCAAGTGCCCATGGAACCTTTCGATTACCCCCGCAATGATCCCGGCCCCAATACGCTGCTATCGAGCAGCGATGCGGAGGAAAATCTGGCAAACCTGCACTGGGCCATGAGCCGGATAACCAATTATGTCGGTGTGATGAATTTCCTCGGCGGAAAATTCGTGACGACGCCTTCGGCACTCAAACCTGTATTGGAAGAATTTTCGCGCCGTGGCCTGCTTTTCGTGGATGATGGCAGCGTCAACAATTCCATGACGGCAGAGATCGCCGAGCAGGCTCTGTTGCCATATGCGCGGGCACAGATTCAGATTGACACGATTCGCACCCGCAAGGACATTGAAGCCCAGTTGCAGAAGCTTTCCGCCGAAGCGAAGCGCACTGGCATTGCTATTGGCGTTGCCAATGCCTTTTCCGATTCGATCGAGCTTATCGCCGAATATGCCCGCAATGCTGACAAGGACGGCATCGAAATCACGCCGGTTTCGGCAATTGTCAGGGACCCTGAGCGAAAAGACAAATGATGGTTAAGAACGACCTCCCCTATCGCCGTTGTGTCGGCATAATGGTCTTGAACCGGCAAGGTCTGGTTTGGGCCGGTCGCCGCATCGTCATCAAGGATGACGAAATGGAAGG
>JAGRLM010000056.1 GCA_020441795.1 Nitratireductor sp. | reverse complement strand
CTGTTTCGGCATGCAGATGGCGTGTATCGAAGCCGCCCGGAACCTTTGTGGCATCGAGAACGCCTCTTCGACCGAATTTGGCGAGACCGGTGAGCCGGTGGTTGGCCTGATGACCGAGTGGCTGAAAGGCAACCAGCTTGAAAAGCGCCAGAAACACGGCGACCTTGGCGGCACCATGCGCCTTGGCGCTTACAAGAATTCACTGAGAGCCGGTTCACGGATATCCGATATTTATGGCGCTACCGAGATTTCCGAGCGCCATCGCCATCGCTATGAAGTCAATACCGCTTACATGGATCGCCTTGAAAAGGCGGGTCTCGAATTTGCAGGCATGTCACCCGATGGCGTATTGCCTGAAACGGTGGAATACCCCGACCACCCGTGGTTCATTGGCGTGCAATATCATCCCGAACTGAAGTCGCGCCCCTTCGAGCCGCATCCGCTGTTTGCAAGCTTCATCGAGGCTGCCATGGCGCAGTCGCGGCTGGTTTGATCCGATGAAAGCCGCACTTTATCGTCAAAACGGTCCGGCAAGCGAAGTGCTCGAAATTGCGGAAATGCAAAGACCGTTACCCGGCCCCGGCGAGGTGCTGGTGCGGATCGCGTTTTCCGGGGTCAACCCGTCCGACGTCAAGTCGCGGGCCGCAAGGCCATTAACGGGAAGCTACCAGATTCCGCATTCCGATGGTTCCGGCGTGATTGAAGCCGTGGGGCAGGGTGTCCCGACTTCAAGGCTCAACGAGCGCGTCTGGACCTGGAACGCCGCATGGAAACGGGTGGATGGCACTTGCGCCGAATATGTGGTCTTGCCGCAACATCAGGCTGTGGCACTGCCCGAAACCGTTTCACTGGAAGCAGGTGCCTGCCTTGGAATCCCGGGCCTCACTGCCGCGCATGCGGTCAATCTGCTCGCAGAAGAAACGCAAGCCGCAACGATCCTGGTAACAGGTGCTGGTTCCGCGGTCGGCAATCTCGTGGCGCAAATGGCGTCAATGTCAGGGCATCGCGTGATCGGCACTGCCTCGCGACGACGTGCTGAAATGGCAAGACAGGCAGGCTGCGAAGCAATTATCGATCCGCATTCCGGCAATGTCGCGGCCGCAATCGTGGAAGCGGCCGACGGCATGGGCGTTGATGCAATAATCGATCTCGATTTTTCCTCGACATCGAAAATGCTGCCTTCGGGAATTCTCAAACCCCATGGTGTGCTTGTCGGCTATGGCTCGAACGAAATGGGAGCTGCCAGCTTCGATTTTCGCAATGCGCTCTTCAATGCCCATCGCTTCAGCTTTTTCGTGGTCTACGAACTGCTGGCAAGCGAACGGGACCTGGCATGGCAAAGGCTGCATTCGGCCATCACCTCGCCCCGTGGCCTTGCGATTGCCATTGATGCCGTGTTTCCGCTCGACGAGGCTGCGGCAGCTCATCATCGCGTCGAGAGCGGCGAAGCATTGGGCAATGTGCTGGTTGCCGCCTGAGCGGCACCCACTCAGGCAACGTTGCGTTTGTCCAGCTTCGGGAGCCATTCTTCGATTTTCGCCAGCAGCTTTGTTCGTGATATCGGCTTGGTGACAAAATCATCCATGCCACTTTCCAGAGCCTTGTCGTGATCATTATGCATTGCATGGGCTGTAACCGCCAATATCGGCACATGCCTGCCGGTAGCTACCTCTTCTGCGCGTATCTGCATCGTCGCTTCATGGCCGTTCACCACCGGCATCGAAATATCCATCACGATCAGCCGGGGCGAGCGCGCCCGCCATGTTTCGACTGCGACACGTCCGTTGTCGACAATCGCATAAGTGAGGCCTGACGTTTCGAGGATTTGCTCGATCACCAACTGGTTTACTGGATTGTCTTCGGCCACCAGGACATCCAGTTCGCAATCGGGGTCCACGGCTGCCTTGATTGCCGTTTTCAACTGTGCCGCCAATTCACGCGTAGATGATGTTGCGGGCCTTGATGGCGTCCTCGAATGTTGCCCGAGAAGATTAAGTATCTCGCGATGCAGGTCCGCTTCGCGTGCAGGTTTCGTAAGCCATGCGTCGATCACATGGTCCTTGACGAGATCGCCACCTGCGGAAAAATCCATTGATGTCAGCAACAGAATGGGGGTCCCGGCAATGCTTTCATCCTTGCGGACGAGCTTGGCCGTGTCCATGCCATTCATGCCGGGCATGGCGAAGTCCATGATGATGAGATCAACCGCAACACCCAGTTCGCGTGCCTTCTTCAGGATATCAAGTCCCAGCGCGCCGTCGCTGGCCGATGCAGCCTCAAATCCCCAATGAGCAAGGAGTTCCGAATACAGTTCGCGATTGATCGGATTGTCGTCGATGACCAGTATCCGCGCCGGCACGTCGCCGCGTACAGCCAATCTTTTTTCGATCTGCCTAACCGTGCCTGAATGTTCCAGTGGTGCATGGAAAACAAAGGTCGAACCCGCATCCGGTTCGCTCGAAACCGAGATTTCGCCGCCCATCAGCCGGGCTAGGCGGCGCGAAATGCTCAGACCCAGACCGGTACCATCAAATTTCCGCGTCGATGAATTGTCGGCCTGCCGGAAATGCTCGAAAATCAGTTCGTGCTGTTCGGGAGCAATGCCGCAGCCGGTATCCTTGATCTTGACCATGAGCCCGGACTGTTTGCCACTGGGCGAAACCTCGACAAGGATATGCCCGAATTCGGTGAATTTGACTGCATTTCCCACGAGATTGGTAAGCACTTGCCTGAATCGGCCCTTGTCCCCAATAACGGTTTCGGGGAGGAGCGGGTCAACTCGTACAATCAGTTCAAGATCCTTTTCGGCTATGCGGGCAGCCAGCAATTGCGCGACATCATTGACAACCAACCGTGGATCAAATGCCGCATTGTCAAGAACCATCTGACCAGCGGACAATTTGGAAAAGTCCAGAATATCATTGATGACACTCATCAACGCATTGCCCGAGCGAACGATCACATCGGTGAAAATACGCTGCTTTTCATCAAGATCGGTAT
>JAGRLM010000055.1:1559-1685 GCA_020441795.1 Nitratireductor sp. | reverse complement strand
TTGCGCGCTGGGTGATGGTCTTGGATGCAGAAGAAGGTGCGGCCACCGAAATGGAAACCGGATTTTGCAGAAACTGCGCGGAGAGTTTCTCGATTTCGGGTGGCATGGTGGCGGAGAAGAACAGGG
>JAGRLM010000055.1:0-1432 GCA_020441795.1 Nitratireductor sp. | reverse complement strand
CGAAATGGTCGAGCAGGCGGCCTGGTGTGGCGATCAGCACATCAACTCCGCGGTCGAGCTTGCGAAGCTGGTCTTCAAACGAGACACCGCCGATCAGCAATGCAACCGTGAGTTTGTGGTTGATGCCGTAGCGGTTGAAGCTTTCCTCAACCTGTGCTGCAAGTTCGCGGGTTGGCTCCAGGATCAGCGTGCGTGGCATTCTTGCCCTTGCGCGGCCCTTTTCGAGGCGCGAAAGCATGGGAAGTACGAAGGAGGCTGTCTTGCCAGTACCAGTCTGGGCAATTCCAAGCACATCGCGGCGTGCCAGAACATGGGGGATCGCCTGTTCCTGAATGGGGGTAGGCTGGGTGTAGCCGCTTGATATAACGGCATCGAGGACCTTCTGGCTCAGTCCGAGGGTGTCAAAACTCATCTTGTAACGGATTCTTTCTTTTGCCGGCTCCGCCGGTGCGGAGAACAGTGACGGCGGCGCAACGGGCTCTACGGCTGGCATAATCAATACAACGCATCAGCCGGGCAACAGCCGGTTATTGCATTGCGATACGGCATAGATCGCGGGAAGTCAACCATTTCCGCCATCCTGCCAGAGCGGCAAAAGTGTTGCCCTACGAGGAAATCCGGTCCGCAGATCACTGCCGGGACTTCAATTCTTCCCAACAATAACGTGATGGCTCGAAACCGAACCAGAGGGCGATCCGACGCGTAACACTCGCATCCGGAATAAACCGGGCAATCCAAAAATGGAGACCATAATGAACCTTTCCAAATTCGTTGCAGCAGCAATCATCGCGGGCAGTGTGGCAGTACCAGCCAAGGCAGCCGATATCGTTGATACGGCGGTTGCTGCGGGAAGCTTCAAGACGCTGGTTGCGGCAGTACAGGCAGCAGGCCTCGTTGACACGTTGAAGGGCGAAGGTCCTTTCACCGTTTTTGCCCCGACCGATGAAGCCTTTGCTGCACTCCCGGCAGGAACCGTCGAAGACCTTCTCAAGCCCGAGAACAAGGACAAGTTGGTGAAGATCCTCACCTATCACGTCGTTGCCGGCAAGGTGATGTCGACCGACCTCAAGGACGACATGATGGCCAAGACCGTCGAGGGCGGTGAAGTGAAGATTGATCTCGACAATGGCCCGATGGTCAATGACGCGAAGGTCGTCACTGCCGATGTTGCAGCCGACAATGGCGTCATTCACGTCATTGACAAGGTGATCATGCCGACCATGTAATCCGGCATCCAGCCAACAAAACGCCGCCCGGACCATCGTCCGGGCGGCGTTTGCTTTTCCAGGGTAGTCTCAACTGTCGGTCTTGACTTCCTTCAGCTTGTGAATGCCGACCAATTGCATGAAGGTCTTTTCATACAATGGTTCCGAGGTGCCGCGCTTGATCTTGCGGATGAAGTATTTCTCAAACGCGATCTTGGCCAGATGCA
>JAGRLM010000514.1 GCA_020441795.1 Nitratireductor sp. | reverse complement strand
CGGCGATGGGGCAGTGGATCGGCGAGCGTCTCAACCTGATGGAGGCACCTGTCCGCTTCTTCCTGCCGGAAGGTGGTGTTTCGCTGCTCGACAGACCTGGCCAGGCGTTTCACGATCCGGCGGCTGACGCAGCGCTTTTTTCGGCACTGGAAAAGACCGTACGACAAACAGCAACGCGCCAGTTGATCCGTGTGCCTTACAATATCAACGATCCGGAATTTGCCAGTGAAATCGTGAAGGCGTTCCGGGAAATAAATGGCACTACGCGCCCCCGGCGGGCACAGGGAAAGAGGTAATTGATGGCAATTGCGCGCAAGGACATTTTGAAGAAGTTCCAGTCGATGATCGCTCGAGGAGAACCCATTGTGGGTGGTGGCGCAGGTACGGGGCTTTCAGCAAAATGCGAGGAAGATGGAGGCATCGACCTCATCGTAATCTACAATTCCGGGCGATACCGGATGGCGGGCAGGGGCTCCCTTGCCGGGCTGATGGCCTATGGTGATGCCAACCAGATTGTCGTCGACATGGCGCGAGAAGTGCTGCCAGTGGTCAAGCATACGCCGGTACTTGCCGGCGTGAACGGAACGGACCCGTTCCGGCAGATGGGTGTCTTTCTTGATGAGTTGAAGCGGATCGGATTTTGCGGTGTGCAAAACTTTCCAACGGTTGGGCTGATTGACGGGAATTTCAGGGCCAATCTGGAGGAAACCGGAATGTCCTATTCGCTGGAAGTGGACATGATTGGCGAGGCGCACAAGCGCGACATGCTGACGACGCCCTACGTGTTCAGCGAGTCAGATGCCGAAGCCATGGCGAAGGCAGGCGCTGACATCATTGTCTGTCATTTCGGCCTGACGACTGGCGGTTCCATTGGTGCCGAGACGGCGCTGAAACTCGAGGAGTGCCCCGAGCTCGCCGACAAATGGGCCAATGCAGCACTGAAGGTGAACCCCGACATCATCGTTCTGGCGCATGGCGGGCCGGTGGCGCAGCCCGAAGACGCCGAATACATTCTTGCCAATACCAGACACTGCCATGGTTTTTATGGCGCATCCTCCATGGAGAGGCTGCCAACCGAGATCGCCCTGGCCGAACAGACAAGACGCTTCAAACGAATTTCCGGCCGTTCAGCCGGATAACAACCAGCCGGCAAAACCACCGGGTTTTGGCACGGCGCGCATGCGGGAGGAAAGAACATGACTGGGGAACTGATCGGTCAACTCGTCCTTTGGCTCATCATGGCGGTTATCGTCATCTTCATCCTTTATTGGGTGATGCATTGGCTTTACCGACGGTCGACCAAGGAAGTCGCATTCGTGCGAACCGGTTTTCTGGGGGAAAAGGTCGTGATCGATGGTGGCGCATTCGTGTGGCCGATCATCCACGACATTACGCCCGTCAACATGAACACGGTGCCGCTTGAAGTTATCCGGAACAAGGAAGAGGCGCTGATTACCCGTGACCGCATGCGGGTTGACGTCGAGGCGGAATTCTATGTCCGGGTAAGGCCAACCAAGGAGGCCGTTTCCGTGGCTGCCTCGACGCTGGGTCGGCGCACGCTGGAAGCACCTTATCTGCACAGCCTGATGTCTTCGAAATTCGAGTCCGCCTTGCGCGTGGTAGCAGCGGAAATGACGATGACAGAGATGCATGAGCAGCGCGGCGTCTATGTGGCGCGCGTCAAGGAGGCAGCGCAGGAGGAACTGGCGCGCAACGGGCTGGAACTTGAATCCGTGGCGATCATGGATATCGACCAGACTTCGCTTGAATATTTCAATCCGTCCAATCGCTTTGACGCAGAAGGTCTGACGGCGCTCATCAAGGACATCGAGGAACGCCGCAAATTGCGCAACGACATCGAACAGGATTCGATGATCCAGATCCGGTCGCGCAATCTTGAAGCTGAAAAGCAGGCGCTGACCATTGAGCGCGAAAGCGAGGAAGCTCGCCTCATCCAGGAACGCGACGTCGAGTTCCGCAGGGCGCAGCAGCGCGCTGAACTGGCAAGGGA
>JAGRLM010000054.1 GCA_020441795.1 Nitratireductor sp. | reverse complement strand
GCCATAGCCGGGGCGGATGCGGCGGATGTTTTCGGTGGTGAAAACCTCTCCCGCCCTGACCGGTTTCACCACATATATTGAGCGGCGGAACTGGATCATCTTTTCCTCGATCTCGGTGCGGCGAATGCCGCCTGCACCAAGCGCAGAAAAAGCGTCGCGGGCAGATTTCACCATGTCGGCAAGCTCGGCGGGTTCCATGGAAAAATCCGCGTCCGGTCCGCCATCCGCGCGCGACAACGTGAAATGCTTTTCGATCAGGCATGCGCCCAGCGCGATGGATGTGATGACGGCGGTATTGCCCATCGTATGGTCGGAAAGTCCGACCTGTACGTCAAACTCGCGGGCCAGTGCGGGGATCGCGCTTAGATTGGCGGCACTTACCGGTGTCGGATAGCTTGAGATGCAGTGCAGGATAACAATCTCGCCAGAGCCGTGCTTGCGCGCGACTTCGAGTGTGCGGGCAATTTCTTCCCGGTTTGCCATGCCGGTGGAGATGATCATCGGCTTGCCGGTTTGCGCGATTGCGCGCACCAGCGGAAGATCCGTCATCTCGAAAGAGGCAACCTTGTAGAAGGGTGCATTGAGCGATTCGAGAAGATCAACCGCAGTCTCGTCGAATGGTGTGGAAATGCACGACACGCCACAGGCTTTTGCATGGGCAAAAAGCTCGCCATGCCATTCATAGGGCGTATGCGCCCATTCATAGAGGTCATAAAGGGAGTAGCCATCCCAGAGGCCGCCGGTGATCCGGAATTCAGGCCGGTCGGAGCGGATCGTCATGGTCTCGGCGGTATAGGTCTGCAGCTTGACGCAATCCGCGCCGTTTTCAGCGGCCGCAGTGATGATTGCCTTGGCACGTTCGATGGAGCCGTTGTGATTGCCGGAAACCTCGGCGATCAGATAGGGTGCGTGACCGGGACCAACCGGTTTTCCATCAAGTTTGATCGGGGCCGGCATTGCGATCATTCCTTGCCGGAGAGCTTGCGCGCGAGTGAGGAAATGTCGCCGTCCATCTGGTAGATTTCAGCCATGATCGCACCCGCCTCGGCAGGCGCATGTTTGAAGGCAAGCCGCAACAGGTCCATCCAGTTCTTGTTGTTCTTGCCGCGTATAGCCTCGATCTGGTCGATCAGGTCCATGTAATAGGCTGTGTCTTTTTGCATCTTATCCATTTCCGTTCTCGATCAACTGGCTGCGCCGTGCCGCCCATTCCTGTCGCGTGATTCCCAAGAGGATCGCGTCATGGGGCGCACCATCGCGCAATTTGTGATTCCGGCGCCGACCTTCTTTCACAAAGCCCAAACGGTCGTGAACAGCAAGGCTGCCGGTATTGTATTCGATCACTTCCGAATTCACCTTGTCCACCGGGTGAACGCCAAAGGCAAGGTCCAGCATGTTGAAAAGCATGGCTTCGCCAAGACCCTGTCCCTGCAATTGCGGGGAAATGTAAAAGCCCCATTCGGCATGCCGGTTGACCGGATCAATTCCGATCAGGCCAATGGAACCCTGCAAAACATCGTCTACAAAGGCGCCGTAAATGGCATTGTCGGCATTGTTGTATTGTGCGTTCAGCCAGCGCCGATGGGTATCCTGGTCAAACTCCTGATCATTGTACATGAAGGAGCGAACCTGCGGATGGTTGCGAATGAGGCGCATGCGATCAAGAGCCTCTTCATCGCATTCATACAGCGCTTTCAACCGGATTCGCCGGGCGCGATCCTGAAGGGGAGGCTTGGGATCCATTGCAACTCCGTTTTTCCATCTGGCGATAGTCGCAATTGGCCTTGCGGTCAAATCACGCATTTCCGGTGGACCGGCAGGCTTGCACTCTCGAAGGATTCTTGAAACATACCGCAATGCATTTTGAAAGACAGGCAATGACCGACGATTTCCTCCCCTATGGCAAGCAGACCATCACACAAGCCGATCTTGATGCGGTAGCAAGGGCATTGCAGCAGCCATTGCTGACCACCGGCCCATTGGTCGGGGAGTTCGAGACGGCCTTTGCCTCGCGCGTCGGGGCAGGAGAAGCCGTAGCGTGTTCCAATGGCACGGCGGCGCTGCATCTGGCTGCGATGGCGCTTGGGCTTGGGCCCGATGATGTGGTTCTGGCGCCAACCCAGTCCTTCATGGCCTCGGCCAATGGGCCGCATTATACCGGCGCGAAGATCGTTTTCATGGATTGCGATCCCGATACCGGGCTTGTTACCCGCGAAACCTTTCTCGCCGCCCTTGAACGCGCCGGCGGCAAGGCATCAGCCGCAGTGATCGTGCACCTCAACGGGGAGATGGCGGACATGGCCGCGATTGCTGCCGAAGCGCAGCCGCGCGGCATAAGGCTGATCGAGGATGCCTGCCATGCCATCGGCACGCGCTTTGCCCATGACGGTGCCATGGCCGACGTTGGTTCCTGCAAATATTCCGACATGGCCTGTTTTTCGCTACATCCGGTAAAGACCATCACCATGGGCGAGGGCGGTGTTGTCACGACCAACGACGCTGCGCTTGCGAGCGACATGCGGATAAAGCGCAGCCATGGCATCAGCCGCGAGCCTTCCGGTTTCGTCAACAAGGATATGGCGTTTGACAGCGATGGCTCGGTCAATCCCTGGTATCACGAGATGCAGGCACCGGGGTTCAACTACCGGGCAACCGATTTTTCCTGTGCGCTTGGCCTGTCGCAGCTTGGGCAACTCGATCACTTCATCGAGCGGCGCAAGGCGCTGAAGGCGCGCTATGACCAGCTGCTAGCGGGATTTCATCCGTCGATTGCCGTGGTTCCGACTGCTCAGGACTGCGATCCCTGCCGTCATCTTTATCCGGTGCTGATCGATTTCGCCTTGATCGGCAAAAGCCGGGCAACGGTGATGGCAGAGTTGCATGCGCTGGGTATCGGCACGCAGGTCCACTACATTCCGGTGCATCTGCAGCCTTATTATCGCGAGCTTGATCCGGAACTCGACCTGCCGGGGGCGGTTCGGTATTACGAGCGCGCCCTGTCGCTGCCGCTCTATCCGCTGATGCAGGACAGCGATGCGGATCGTGTGGTCGATGCGCTGCGAAAGGTGCTTGGATGAGTTTGCCAATAGCGAAACTCGCCCTTGGCGGCGCACAGTTCGGCCTTGAATACGGAGTGACCAACAGGTCCGGGCAGGTGTCACCTGCGGCATTGAAGGCGATCCTCGCGGGCGCGCGCAACCGTGGCATCGACATGATCGACACCGCCTCGCAATATGGCAATTCGGAAGCAGCGATTGGTGCCGCCATGGGCGAAGCGGGCGGCATGAAGCTGATTACCAAGAGCGCCAGTCTGGCAATGGCAGGGGGCGAGCATCATGCGGTGCAATTGCTCAATGACGGTTTCGCCGCCTCCCTTTCAAATCTGGGTGTGAGCCGGATCGACGGTTTCCTGTTTCACCGCGCCAGTGATCTGACAGGGCAATTCGGGCCGCAATTGTGGAATGCTGCCCGTGCCTTCAAGGAAGCAGGCTTTGTTTCGAAGATTGGTGTCAGCGTCTATGATGGTGAGGAGATATCGCGGATACTTGAGCGCGTGACGCCGGATATCGTGCAATTGCCGTATAATCTGCTGGATCAGCGACTTCGCCTCAATGAAAGTCTTTCACGGCTTCACGATGCGGGCGTCGAAGTGCATGCCCGCTCGGCCTATCTGCAAGGCGTGTTGCTGGGCGATCCGAAATCACTACCCGCCTTTCTTGCAGGACTTGGCGACCAGATAGCCGCGTTTCACGAGGCTATGCAGGAATTGGGAGAAACGGTTCAGGCGGGCCTTCTGGCCTGCGTCATGCAAAGGCCGGAGATTGCCCGCATTGTTGCAGGTGTCACCAGCATTGGCGAACTGGACGCGCTCGCCGATGCCGCAGAGGCAGGTGCAAGGCTTGCCGCCACGCATGATTTTTCAGGCTGGGCGATGGATGCGCCGGATTTGCTCAACCCGGCACTTTGGCCACCACGCGTCAGATGAATTTGACCGACAGTATCTCGTAGGATTTCGAGCCGCCCGGTGCCTGCACCTCAACGCTGTCGCCCTCGGACTTGCCGATCAGCGCTCGCGCAATGGGCGAGGAAATGGAAATCTTGCCTGATTTCACATCGGCTTCCTGGTCACCCACAATCTGCCAGGTCTTTTCCTCTTCCGTGTCCTCGTCAACCAGCTTGACGGTTGCGCCAAACTTGACCGACTTGCCGGTCAGCTTGGCGACATCGATGATTTCGGCGCGCGAAAGCAGGTCCTCCAATTCGGCAACACGGCCTTCATTGTGGCTCTGCTGCTCCTTGGCTGCATGATATTCGGCATTCTCCGAAAGGTCGCCATGGGCGCGCGCTTCGGAAATCGCCTGGATGATGGCCGGGCGATCCACGCTTTGGCGGCGGCGCAATTCCTCCTCCAACATGGCGTGGCCGTTTGCCGTCATCGGAACCTTGTCCATTTCACCCTCACTTCACAACAGTTTGCATGGCACCGGGCAGTTTCTTGCCGGTGTCGCTCAAAGCTGCAAGAGCAGCTTACCAATAGAAAACGGCCCTGCGAAGATCACGCCCGGGCCGCCGATGCTTCCATTCAATGCAAGTTTATAGCATGAATGCGGTTAATTTCATCTGTTTTTTCCGCTTGTCGCTGGTCGGGGGCAAGGTCAAACCGGATGCAAGATGCATTGCGGTTCAGCAGGTCTGGAAACACTACAGCAAGATGGCAAGCATGTGGAATGGCCCCGGCATTTCGATAGCAACACCAGTGCGCCATGATGCGCTGTTGCCGAGCCATGTTGATGTGGTGATCATCGGTGGCGGTATCATCGGAATTTGCACGGGACTGTTTCTTGCCCGCAAGGGATTGGGCGCAATCATCGTCGAAAAGGGGCGTGTTGCCGGTGAACAATCATCGCGCAACTGGGGCTGGATACGCCAGCAGGGCCGCGATGAGGCAGAATTGCCCATCATGATGGAATCGAGCCGCTTGTGGGAAGAGCTGGATGCCCAGACGGGGGGAGCGACGGGGTTCACGCGCTCGGGCGTCGTTTATCTTGCCAGTACCCGGAAAGAACTCGACGCGCTGGAGGCATGGCTTCCGATTGCCACACGCCACGGGCTCGACAGCCGCCTGCTTGGCAAGGCGGAGGTCGCGCAACTGGTAAGGCGGGAAACAGGCAGGCATCACGAGTGGGCAGGTGCAACCTTCACTGCATCAGACGCAAGGGCGGAGCCGTGGCAGGCGGTGCCTGCGTTGGCGGAACTGGCGGCAGCCGAAGGTGTTGCTATCCGTGAAAACACGGCAGTACGCTCGCTCGACATCGAGGCCGGACAGGTGCGGGGTGTCATCACCGAGGCGGGCCGGATTTCCTGTCAAAAGGTGGTGCTTGCCGCTGGCGGCTGGTCATCGCTGTTTCTGCGAAACCATGGCGTCTCGATTCCCCAACTCAGCGTAAGGGCGACCGTGGTTCGGACTGCACCACTTCCGGAATTTTATTGCGGCAATGCTGTTGACGATGAACTGGCGTTTCGGCGAAGGCAGGATGGCGGATATACGCTGGCGCTGGGCGAGAGCCATGACCA
>JAGRLM010000513.1:985-2173 GCA_020441795.1 Nitratireductor sp. | reverse complement strand
GGCCTGATGATGCGCGAGGGGCTGTTGAAGGAAAACATCGACGGCGAGGCGCTGTTGTGGGCGCATTCCCGCCTGATGGTGCGGCCCGAACAAAGACGCATTTTGATGATGATCTCCGATGGCGCGCCGGTTGATGATTCGACATTGTCGGTCAATCCGGGCAATTATCTCGAGCGCCACCTGCGCCATGTCATCGAGGATATCGAAACCTATTCGCCAGTCGAATTGCTGGCGATCGGTATCGGCCACGATGTCACCCGCTACTACAAGCGTGCCGTTACCATTGTGGATGCGGAAGAACTGGCAGGTGCCATGACCGAACAATTGGCAAGCCTTTTCGACGAGGCGGGAAGCGGAAATGCAAGACGCGGTGCCAAACGACAGACCGGCAGGCAGGTTCGGGCGGGTTGATCGCCCTGGAACGAAGTTCTTTGGTTCTTGCACTGTATCGCTATCACGCCTGGCACTCGCCATCGCGATGGCTCTGGCCTTGAACCTCTGTAATTCCGCCCCCTCCAACGCAGAGCCGGTTACGATCAATGCCGCGCGCATTCTCAATTTCAGACTGGGCGACAACAGCGTCGAATTCGGCAAGCTCCATTTCATGGGCGGTCTGGCTCTCTCGAGCCCTGACAAGGACTTTGGCGGCCTTTCCGGTTTGCGCTTCCTGCCGGGCCAGGACAGAATTATCGCTGTCAGCGATGCCGGTCATTTTTTCACGGCAGCGATCAAACGCGATATTCTGGGTGCTCCTGTGGACCTTTCCGATGCCACCAGGGACGCGATCCCCGGCATTGGCGGCTTCCTTTCGGGTCTGAAGCAGGATTCGGACTGCGAAGCCATCGAGGTCAGCGACACCCGGGCCTGGCTTGCATTCGAGCGCAAACACCGGATTGACGCCTATGACCTGCAAAGTGGCAAACTGGTCGGCGAGCCGCACCCGTTCAATGACAAAATCCGCAAATTGAAGCTGTCATCCAATGGCGGCATTGAGGCACTTGCCCTTTTGCCTGCATCCTCGCAAGGCGCAACGAGACTATTGGCCATCACCGAGGAAAGTCTCGATGCGGCAGGAAACATGCGGGCTTTCATTGTTACGGCTGATGCGATCCAGCCATTGTCGCTCAAGCGCACCGATGACTTCGACGCCACCGATGCCGTTTTCATGCCCGACGGCGATCTGCTGGT
>JAGRLM010000513.1:0-923 GCA_020441795.1 Nitratireductor sp. | reverse complement strand
TGCGCAGGATTGCGGGCAGCACCATCATGGAGGGTGCGCTTCTCGATGGAGAAATCCTGTTGGAGGCCGACAACACCTACCGCATCGACAACATGGAAGGCCTGGCCATACGGCGCGACGCTGATGGCAACACGGTAATTGCCATCATCTCGGATGACAATTTCTCGGTATTGCAATCAACTCTGCTGCTTGAATTCAAGATCAGCGACTAGCGTCTGGATCCATTAATTCAGCTGCATTTGAAGATGCTCGGGTCTTTGCAAGCCAACCGGTTCAGGCTTTCGCCGCAGCAATCTGCTTGCCAAAAAACAACCGGATGAAAGCGCCATAGGGCGCCAGCATCACAATTCCCGTTGCAATCTTGACGCAGAAATCACCCAGAGCCAGCGACACCCACAAGGGTACTTCTTGCCCGAACAGCGGGACCGCGAAGCCGAGCGAACCGTCTTCCATACCCGTCCAGGCGTCGAGAAACGCAAAGCGCGCAGAAAATGCAATTCCAAAGAACAGCACCGTATCGAGAACTGAACCCAGAAGCGTCGAGATCAGCGGCGCCTGCCACCAGCTGCGCTTGCGCAAACCATTGAAAACCTGGGTATCGAGCAATTGGGCCAGCAGGAATGCCGTGCCGGAGGCAACCGCAATTCGCGGCGTCGCAAGTGCTACCGACAGGACAACGGCGATGGCAAAGCCGGCAAAAACCGCGAGCCGCGCCGTCGACGGACCAAACCGCCTGTTCGCCAGATCATTGATGAGAAAGGCAACAGGATAGGTAAATGCACCCCAGGTCAGGATATCCTTCAGGCCAAAATGGTTGAAGGGATACTGAACCAGCCAGTTTGAGGCAGCAACGATTGCTGCCATGGCAAGAATGAAGGGGAAGGCGCGTTTCATCTGTTCCATTTTTTTACCCTGGGTGATGG
>JAGRLM010000512.1 GCA_020441795.1 Nitratireductor sp. | reverse complement strand
GTGGAATTTGAATAGGCCGTTGCTGCCTTGCGGGCAAGCCATGCTTCAATCAAAGTCGAACTGGCTCGCAGATTGAGCGGGACTGGACCAGCGACCGGATCAGTTGCGCTCCTGCAGCGGGCTCTTGCCATACATTTCGCGGTAGCATTTGGAAAAATGCGAGGCGGAGACGAATCCGCAGGCGATTGCCACATCAACGACAGCAATGGTCGACTGCATGAGAAGATGGCGGGCTCGGTCGAGCCGTACCTCCAGATAATAGCGCGCCGGGGAGCGTCCCATATGCTGGTGAAAGAGCCGCTCGATCTGGCGCCGGGAAAGGCCGACATAGCGGGCTATGTCCACCAGTGGCAGCGGCTCTGCGACATTGGCCTCCATGAATTCGATGATCGACAGGACCTTGGCGTTCTGGACGCCAAGCCGAGCGCGCAATGGCAGGCGCTGGCGGTCATGCGGGTTGCGAACACGGTCGGTCAATGCCTGCTCGCAGACGCGGTTGACGAGGTCGTCATCATGGTCCTCGCCGATCAGCGACAGCATCATGTCGAGCGCAGCAGTGCCACCGGCGCAGGTCCAGATATTGCCGTCCTTCTCGTAAAGATCGGCATAGACGTCGGCGGTGGGGAACTTCTCGGAAAAGCCGGGCAGATTTTCCCAGTGGATGGCGCAACGCTTGCCGTTCAGCAAACCGGCTGCAGCCAGCAGATAGGCAGCAGTGCAAAGCCCGCCCACCGTTACGCCGGCGTTGCGGGTTTCGCGCAAATAGGCAAACAGCGACTTGTTTTCGTAGCGTTCGACAAAAACGCCCGAGCACAGGAACAGGATCGAGGGGCGCTTCGAGCCGGAAAGGTTGTGGCGCTCCTTGTCGAGCGAGGACGTCACCATGACCGGCACGCCATTCGATGCAGTCACGGGTTCGCCGTCGCTGGATGCGAGCCGCCATGTATAGCATTCACGGCCCAACATGCGATTGGCAAGGCGCAGGGGTTCGATGGCGCTGGTAAAGGCAATCATCGAAAAATTTGGCACGAGAAAGAAAACTACGGAACGCTGATCAGTGGCGCTCATTCAATGCTCCAGAAGCGGGAACCGGCAGGAGCGGATTTTCGACGCAGCCTGCGAAATCTGTATTCTGATTGCGACAGTCGCAGAAATGTTGCATTTTGCAAGCGGGATTTTGTTCAATTGGCGCTCCGCCCCATCACAATGGCTACCGGCATGAAATTGTTGGAAAAGGGCGGAACATGGTTGCGGGCGATGCCTGCAAATCTGCGTTCCAGCGAAGAAGCGCATTTTCAAGGGCTTGTCACCTGTTCAACGCCCGACATGGGTGTAAGCGAATATGACCAGGCCGTGATTGCCGTTGGCGGAGAGCCATTTCACGGTGGCGAACTGCTGCCGCAATATTTTTCCGAAGAGCACCGGTTTCTTGCGCGCGATCGCGAGCGCTTCGCCAAACGCCGTGCAAGAGCAGAAATGGATGCCCTGCCGCTTGCGGGCGAGCATGTGTTCGTCACCGACAGGTTTTCCGCCAATTATTACCATTGGCTTTGCGACACCCTGCCGAGGCTTGAGGCAATCAGCAGGACGATGCCATTGGCAAGCCTGCTATTGCCGCCTTCGGTCGCCGCACTTCCCTTTGTCGTCGAGAGCTTGCAGGCATGGCCACAAATACGAATTGCAGTGTTTCCGCAGGCCGATCGCGCCGTCAGGGTCGAGCGCCTGATAATTCCCGATCATGCGGCGCGCAATGGCGATCACGCGCCGGATCTGCTGCGGCGGGTACGCCAAAGGCTCATTGCGCATTTTGCGCCGGATACTCGCCCGCTTGGCAGGCGCGTGCATGTAAGCCGGGCAGGAGCGCGCATTCGCAGGATCGCCAATGAGACACAATTGGAGCCGGTTCTGGCGCGGCATGGCTTCGAGACGCTGCATTTCGAGCAGATGTCGCTTGGCGAGCAAATCAGGGCGATGGTGCAGAGTTCGGCCATGGTGGCCATCCATGGCGCAGGGCTTGCCAACATGCTGTTCATGGAACCTGCAAGTTCAGTGCTGGAAATCCGGCAATTGCAGGGGGTACCGGACTGTTTTCATTCGCTGGCGAATGCCTGCGGTCACAGCTATCGCTATCAACTGGCTGAGCCGGAAAGGGCAGGTATCCACCCGCATGCAGCCGATCTCATTGTCGATCCTGACCAGCTTGACGCTGAGATGCGCGAAATGACGGCATGAAAAAACCCCGCTGCGGAGAACCGCAACGGGGTTTGTCTGCCTTCGAGGGCAGGGAAGGCTTAGAGGCTTGTGCCTGTCAGGCGAAGTGCTGCCAGAGCGCCGGTTTCGCCGGGCATGGTGTTGGCAAGCTGCTTGCGTGCCATGACAGTGTTCAGGTTCATTTCGCGACGGGCGAAAAAGCGAGCGATGGTTTTCATGGTAACGTCTCCACATGAGGTGCCAGTTTCACACGGAGTCGCCTTGCTTTACCCTGTCGACGCCAGTGCGGGAAAGGTCCCGACCGGCACGTCCCCGGGATGATCTGGGGCGGCTCATTGATGCAGCATATCTAGTATTGTGCAGTGCAAAATTCCAGCTTCAAAGCGACACAAAACAAGAAAAAATGCGACAGATTGCATTTTGTCGCAACGAGACCCTGCCGCAGGCCTTAACAATTAGTTAAGCCATTAATATATCAGCCAAATATCCCAAATCAGTGGCGGCGCAATTCCAGTCGCCGGTTGGCGTAATTTCAACATTTGCGTCGGGGCCATATTCGTGCGGACGCGCAATAAAGGCGGTTTTGAGGCCACAGTCCTGTGCCGCTTGCAGATCATCGTTATGGGCGGCCACCATCATCACCGCATCCGGCGCCAGGCCGAGGGCTGCAACGCTTGCGAGATAGGTCTGCGGTTTCGGCTTGTAGTCGCGCGCAATGTCGGCACCTAGGATTGCATCCCATGACAATCCGGCAAAGCGGGCAAGGCGGACCATCATTGCAATCGAACCGTTGGAGCAGGGGGCAGTGATGAAGCGTTCCTTGAGTGCTGCAAGCGCATCCGGCACATCAGGCCATGCGGGCAGCTTTTCCCAGGCATGGTTCAGGGTCTCGCGTTCTGCCGCGTCGAAACGGGCGGAGATGGCGTTTTTCTCCAGGACAATGTCGAGGTTCTCACGGTGCAGGATGTCGAGCGGAACATAGCCGCGCGCGCCTTCGCGGATGCGGCGCATGGCGGGCTGGTATTCGCCGCGCCACTGATCGGCAAAGTCGAACGGGTCGATGGCTATGCCCTTGGCGCCAAACATGCGGCCTGCTTCGGCAGCAACGCCCGTGCGCCAGTCAACCAGCGTGCCGAAAACGTCGAATATCAATGCCTTTACCTGCGCCATGGAAAGACAAGTTAATGCCTGAAAGGCGGTGAGGGAAGGGGCCTCCCCAAAATGGGGAGGCATTGCCGGGTGAAGTTCAATGATCAATGACGGCGGGTCATTCGGCCCTCATAGGCGCCTGGCCAGCCGATATCCTTGAGCGTCTCGGGAGGCAGGGCCGAGATCGCGCGGATGGTCGCCTGATGCTCGCGTTGGGCGCGCCGATTCCTGACAAGGCGCCGGATCGTGCCGAAGAGATTTGCTGTGGTGCTCATGTTGCTGGTCCTTTCGTTTCCTGTTGCTGATGTGAGAAATATGCTCCCGGCTATTGCATCAATCAAACGAAATGATATGATGCCAGTGTTCAAAA
The DNA here is from genome assembly GCA_020441795.1 of Nitratireductor sp. Taxonomy (GTDB): domain Bacteria; phylum Pseudomonadota; class Alphaproteobacteria; order Rhizobiales; family Rhizobiaceae; genus BOKV01. The sequence goes on along the minus strand of JAGRLM010000512.1, from coordinate 1,293 downwards.
AAATTGAGTTATGACCATGAACCAACTCTTGCCATTGCCGCAGTCTGGCAGCCTGCCCTTGATCGAACTGGATCTCCTGCGGACCTTTGTCGCCATTGTGGATACGGGTAGCTTTGCCGCAGCAGGTGAGGTGGTATTGCGCACGCCGTCAGCGGTTTCGATGCAGATCAAGAAGCTGGAGGATTTGCTCGGTCGCCCGGTGTTGACGCGTGATTCCCGTTCAGTGTCGTTGACACGGGAAGGCGAGTTGTTGCTGGAGCATGGTCGGCGCATGTTGGCACTCAATCGCGAGATGGCGGCGCGGTTCATCATTCCCGATATTGCGGGCGAGGTGCGGCTCGGTGCCCCTGACGACGTGTCGGAGCGCATGCTGCCTGCGATGTTGCGTCGATTTGGCGAGACGCATCCAGGCATCACGGTCAATGTGATCGTTGAAAACACCAATATTCTGATCAACCGGGTTGAGCGCGGCGATGTCGATCTGTCCGTCATTACCTGCGGCGGTGGCTTCAGGGGCGATGATGCTGCAGAGATACTGGTCTGGGAGAAACTGGTTTGGGCAACGGTTCGAGGCGGCATTGCAGCCGAGCGCGACCCGATACCGGTGTCAGTCTGGGAAGAAGGGTGCGCATGGCGCAAGGCTGGGCTCGACGGATTGCATGACGCAGGCAGAAATTACCGTATCGCGTTTCAGAGCGCATATATCTCCGGGCAGAAAGCAGCGATTTTGGCTGATCTGGCCATCGCGCCGCTCCCGGTTTCGGCGCTTGGCGGGGATATCATCGAGGTGGACGAGAAATTCGGCCTGCCCAAGCTGCCCGATTATGGTCTCGGCCTGATCATTGCGCCTGATGCGGGACCGGCAGTGCTGGCGGCGGCAGATCACCTTCGCGCGTCCTTTCACAAGGGTTGAGCGGCTGCGCTCGGTTTGAGGGTTTGCTTGTCCCTTGCCTGTCCATTGCAAGTTCGCAATGCTGCCGGTGATTGACACCCCCGTTGTTCAAGAAAGCCCCCAAGGGAAAAGAAGAATGAACAAGGGGATTTGGGGTTGTGATCGTCATTCCAGGACGGCGCAGCCGAACCCGGAATCCAGTGCCATGGTGCTGAGAGGTTCGCTCAGCAGTCCCCCCTCTTGCGATTTTCAGCACTTGGCTGCGCCAAAATACTGAAATCGCTTTCTCCCCCTCAAGGGGGGAGAGGACACCACCCGCAAATGCCGTGTCTGATAAATGCACTGTTCCAGCCTCCTCCCCCCGAAAACAGAATACGGGGAGGCACGCGACTGCAAGCGTA
>JAGRLM010000053.1 GCA_020441795.1 Nitratireductor sp. | reverse complement strand
TGTTCAGGTAGTGGCCCTTGACCTCGCCGCTTTCGGCGCTGGCCTTGTTGACCGCTTCCATGCAGTACAGGAACCGGTCGCGCCAATGCATGAAGGGCTGCGAGTTGATGTTTTCGTCATCCTTCATGAAGTCGAGCCCGCCCTTGAGCCCTTCATAGACAACCCGGCCGTAGTTCTTGCCTGAAAGGCCGAGCTTCGGCTTGGTGGTGGCCCCGAGCAGCGGCTTGCCGAACTTGTCGAGGCGTTCGCGCTCGACAACGATGCCGGTTGGCGGCCCGCGGAAGGTCTTCACATACGCAACGGGGAAGCGCATGTCTTCAAGGCGTGCCGCCTTCAACGGCTTGAACGAAAAGACGTTACCGATGATGGAAGCAGTCAGGTTGGCAATCGAGCCTTCCTCGAAGAGGATCAGATCATAGGCGACATAGCAGAAATATTGCCCTTCCTGCCCAGGCACCGGCTCGACGCGATAGGCCTTGGCGCGATAGCTGTCGCAGGCGGTGAGCCGGTCTGTCCAGACCACCGTCCAGGTGGCGGTTGACGATTCACCGGCAACAGCCGCTGCCGCCTCGATCGGGTCCACGCCTTCCTGCGGGGTAATGCGGAAGAGCGCAATCAGTTCGGTATCCTTCGGCGTGTAGTCGCCATCCCAGTAGCCCATTTGCGCATATTTGAGGACACCCGCCTTGTAGCGTTCCTTGCCCTTGATCTCGGTCTTTGCATCGGTTGTCATGACTTCATCCTTTCAAGAGGCTTCACGCTGCGTGGGCAACGCTGGTTGAGGGGTCGAGTTCGCCGCTGGAATAGCGCCTGGCCATCTGGTCCATCGGCACGACCTTGATTTTCGAAGCGTTGCCTGCCGTGCCGAATGCCTCGAAGCGTTCGCGGCACAAATCGCGCATGGCATCCATCGCCGGCTTGAGAAATTTGCGCGGATCGAACTCGGCCGGGTTCTGCATTGCGATCTTGCGGAACTGGCCGGTCATTGCCATGCGGCAGTCAGTATCGATATTCACCTTGCGAACGCCATGGCGAATGCCGCGCACGATCTCCTCGACTGGAACGCCAAAGGTCTGCGGCATCTGGCCACCGAATTCGTTGATGATGTCCTGAAGGTCCTGCGGCACCGAGGACGAGCCATGCATGACGAGATGCGTGTTGGGCAATTTGGCGTGAATTTCCTCGATCACCTTCATCGCCAGGATGTCGCCATCGGGCTTGCGGGAAAACTTGTAGGCTCCATGCGAAGTGCCACAAGCAATCGCCAAGGCATCAACCTTGGTGCGCAAGACGAAATCCACGGCCTGATCGGGATCGGTGAGAAGCTGGCTGTGATCGAGCTTGCCTTCCGCACCATGTCCGTCCTCTGCCTCGGATTCACCGGTTTCAAGCGAGCCGAGCACGCCCAGTTCGCCCTCCACCGACGCCCCTACCCAGTGCGCCATGCGCGAAACGCGCTCGGTGATTTCGACATTGTATTCATAACTTGCAGGTGTCTTGGCATCTGCTTCAAGCGATCCGTCCATCATCACCGAAGTGAAGCCGTGGCGGATCGCTGTCATGCAGGTGGCTTCGTTGTTGCCATGGTCCTGATGCATGCAAAGCGGGATATCGGGATAGATGTCAGCAAGCGCGTCGATCATTCGGGCAAGCATGATGTCATTGGCATATGAGCGCGCGCCGCGTGACGCCTGGATGATGACGGGCGCATCGCAGGCCCTGGCAGCTTCCATGATGGCAAGCCCCTGCTCCATGTTGTTGATGTTGAAAGCAGGCACGCCATAGCCGTGTTCGGCGGCATGATCGAGCAACTGGCGAAGCGTGATGCGGGCCATGATTCAGTTTCCTTTCGACAATTCGATATCAGTGAGAAAATGCGCTGGCGGGGTTGGGAGCATAGTGGCAAGCCATTTCTGCCAGCCATCGTCTCGCTCCGGCTTCCCTCCGGCATCGATGAAATAGTCGCCAAGGACCGATAGCTGCATGGCAAAGGTCCGCGCATTCTGCTTTCGGGACCGGTGAAACCGCAGGTTCTCCATGATTGCCACATCGCCGGGACGAAGCTTGGCAATCCCCTGCTCGGCTCCGGCACCGATGCTTTCGGAGATGAAAATGACATCGCGTCCGCAGGCCTTGTTCATTTCCGGCAACAGCCGCTGCATGGAATAGGCCGGATTGATGTCATCCGAAGGTTGGCCAAGCCCACCAAGAACGACGATGGAAGCGCCGCTCTGTGTGAGCTTGCGGACCATGGCGCAGGCAAAATCCGGCAAGCCACTTTCGAGTGTCAGGCGAATGAGCACGGTCTTGCCAGCGAGGCTGTGAATATCGATTGAGGCGGGGGCGGCCATCATTGGCGTCGTCCCGTCAATTCAAGGGCCTTGGCGATTACAGCATCAGCGGTGATACCAAAATGCTTATAGAGTTCGGGTGCCGGAGCGCTCGCGCCAAAAGAATTCATGCCGATGAACGCGCCATTTTCTCCGATCCAGCGATCCCATCCAAGACGCGCTGCTGCCTCGATTGCAATTCGGGGTGCTGATCCCAGAACCGCATTGTGCCAGGCCTTGTCCTGCTTCTCGAACAGTTCCCAGCAAGGCATTGATATGATTGCTGCACGAATGCCATTTTCCGCCAACAGCTGGTCAGATGCTGCCTTGGCGATCTCGACTTCGGAACCTGTCGCCAGCAAGGTGACGTCACGCGGGCCAGCCGTCTCGCGCAACACATATGCCCCCTTGGCGGACTGGTTTTCCGGATTGTGGCGATCACGCAGCATTGGCAGGTTCTGGCGTGAAAGCACCAGAACACTCGGCGTCTTCTCATTGGCAAGAGCCAGTTCCCAGGCTTCCGCCGTCTCGATGATATCGGCCGGACGAAATACATTCATGTTCGGCGTCGCGCGCAGCATTGCCAGATGCTCGACGGGCTGGTGGGTGGGACCATCTTCACCCAGGCCAATGGAATCATGGGTCATGACATAGATGACGCGCTGCTCCATGAGGGCCGAGAGGCGCATCGCGCCGCGGGCATAGTCTGTGAAAACCATGAAGGTGCCGCCATAGGGCACAAAGCCCTTGTGCAGGGCGATCCCGTTCATCGCAGCGGCCATGCCATGCTCGCGGATGCCGTAATGGATGTAACGCCCCTTGAACTTGCCGGGACGGATCGATTCCATGCCCTTCGTGACCGTCAGGTTCGAATGCGTCAGGTCGGCCGAACCACCAATTGTGAGCGATGTTGCGTTGTTGATGACTGCAAGCGCCATTTCCGATGATTTGCGGGTGGCAACCTTGGTTGCCTTTTCGAAATGCTCCTTGCGGAAGGCCTTCAGGTCGCGGGCGACGCGGCTTCCAACACTGCTTGCAAGCATTTCACCGAATGCCTTGCGCCTTGGGCTTACCTCGAGGCGGGCTTCCCAGGCCTTGCGGGCAACTGCTCCACGTTCAGCGACAGCATGCCAGGAGGCGATGACATTCTTCGGCACGAAAAACGGCTCATGCGGCCATCCGATATTGGCACGGGTTGCGGCGATTTCATCAGCACCCAGCGGCGCGCCATGGGTCTTTTCCG
>JAGRLM010000511.1 GCA_020441795.1 Nitratireductor sp. | reverse complement strand
TCAACGTGCCGCGCATCAAGGGTTCACACAATGCCATGCTGTCGGGAATGCTCGCAGCCGAAAAGGTGGCCGAGGCACTTGCCGCAGGCCGTGCCAATGACGAGGTCACGGAAATCGAGACGTCATGGCGCGAAAGCGATATCGGCAAAGACCTGAAGAAGGTCCGCAACGCCAAGCCGCTCTGGTCGAAATTCGGCACACCCATCGGCATTGCGCTTGGCGGGCTCGACATGTGGTGCAACACGCTGTTTGGCGGATGGTCACCTTTCGGCACCATGAAGCACGGCAAGTCTGACGCAAAATCGCTGGAACCGGCAGCCAATTTCCAGCCCATCGACTATCCCAAGCCTGATGGCGTTCTCACCTTCGACCGTCTTTCCTCGGTGTTCCTGTCCAACACCAATCACGAGGAAGACCAGCCAGCGCATCTGCATGTTGCCAATATGGAACTGCAGAAAACGTCGGAACTGGGCATTTACGGCGGACCATCCAGCCGCTTCTGCCCTGCGGGCGTCTATGAATGGGTTGACGCCGATGGCAACGCCATTGTCGGAACCAAGACCGATGGTGCGAAATTCGTCGTCAATTTCCAGAACTGCGTCCATTGCAAGACCTGTGACATCAAGGACCCGAACCAGAACATCAACTGGGTTCCGCCGCAGGGCGGCGAAGGGCCGGTCTATCCGAATATGTAATATTCGGATCAGGCCCGCAGCCGCCCGCAAGACCAGCTGCACGTTGAGGGCGTCAGCCCGAAGNNCAGCCCGAAGCGCAAGATCTGAACTGCAATAATGTGATCGCACGTTGAGGGCGCAAGCCCGAAGCGCAAGATCTGAACCGTCAGGAAGTGATCGCACGTTGAGGGCGCAAGCCCGAAGCGCAAGATCTGAACCGTCAGGAAGTGATCGCACGTTGAGGGCGTCAGCCCGAAGCGCAAGATCTGAACTGCAAGAATGTGATCGCACGTTGAGGGCGCCAGCCCACTTACATCTCCTTGACTTGTCTCACCTGAACCGATTGGCTGTCGGTGACGGAGAAAGGCATTTCGATGGACGAAAACCGCAACATGTATCGCGAAGGTGCAAACCTTTTTGGCCAATTGCGCTGGTGGGGGTTGGCGCTGGCCGCCTGGCTGTTGCTCGCGGATGGGCTGGCGGTATTCTTTCCTACCATCGGCAATGCATTGAACATGGGCACCTTGATTGCCTGGGCAGTGTTCACCTTCATGGGACATGCCCAGTTCATGCTGCCCAACAGGGACCGCGCCGATGATGCCAGCTTGATGCAGGGTTTCATCTGGCGTTATGCCGGAACGCTGATCCTGGCCGGATTGTCAGGCGTTGCGATTGTCGTGGCCCTTGCCATTGGCTTCGGCATCGAGAACGAGGGTCTCATCGCATTGATGGTGCTGATCTCCGTCGGCATTGTCATGGGAACCGTTCTGGCACTTGTCGGCACCTGGTTTCCCGGTCATGTCATGCGCGATGCAGCCGGCTTGCGTGGCGCGCTGAAGCGCGGCCCCGGTGTTTTCTTCTATGTAATTGGCCATCTGCTGGTCAGTGTCATGCCGCTGGTCTTGCTGACCATGCTGTTTTTCATGGCCCCGTCATTCTGGGGCTATACTACCCGCATCATTACCGGTGAGGGGGCCTTGCATCTGTTCGGCCTGGCGACGAATCTCGCTGCAATTGCCGTGTCATTGCTGGGCAATTGCATCATGGTTGTCATCCTCGCCCGTGCTTATGAACGCGGCGAGGACAGGCTGAGCGGCCTGATATGACCTGATATGAGTTGGACGCAAACCTGCCTTCATTGTGGCATTTGCCTTGCCTTCGCCACGATTTCGTGCGATTAGGCTGCCATCGAGTTTCGGCCGAACGACTTGGCTAGTGCTCCGTGTGAAACTCCGGAGCTCCGCTTACGACCCTCTACCCTGGACATCGATGTTACCCGGCATGTGCCTTGGCGCGTGTCAACTTCTCTACTGTTCCTTGAAAGGACACACATATGCAGACCGGAACCGTGAAATGGTTCAACACCCAAAAGGGTTTTGGCTTTATTCAGCCTGATGCAGGCGGCAACGACGTTTTCGTCCACATCTCGGCAGTTGAGCGCGCTGGAATGCGCCAGCTCGACGAAGGCCAGAAGATCTCCTACGAGATCGTCACGGACCGCCG
>JAGRLM010000510.1 GCA_020441795.1 Nitratireductor sp. | reverse complement strand
CCACGAACCATGAAGGAAAGCGTCGACCTGTTCCGGATCGGCAAAGCTGAAATCAACACCAATCCGGATGGCATCGATCTGGGTGGCCCGTTTCTGGAAACCTTGTCCGTTCTGGGGATCCTTACGCGGGAGGCGCAGATGGACCCAAATTCTTCTGCATTCACGCAAGGCGTGGAGATATACCGGGAAATGCTGCTGGCAACCCCAGCCTATGTCTGGCTCAAGTCAGCCGGAAACACGCGCAGCGACCAGATAGCTGCCGGTGGACAATGGCTGCGCCTCAATCTTGCAACTACCTCGCTCGGCCTTTCGCTGCATCCGGTCAGTCAGGCCTTGCAGGAATATCCCGAAATGGCAAAACATTATCAGGCCATTCACACGCTGCTGGCGAAACCGGGAGAGACGATCCAGATGCTGGGCCGACTGGGATATGGCCCGCAAATCCCGCCAAGTCCGCGCTGGCCATTGGAGAAAAAGATTCGTGATGCATGACGACGAGCAACCGCGACTCCCGCAGAATGTCTATTTTCAGTTCTTCAATGAGATCGGGATCATCAGCCAGCTGGGCAGCGCCATCATGGAGGCGCTGCTGCCGCCGGGTTTCCTGATTTCCCATTTCAGTGTCCTCAACCATCTGACACGGGTCTGCGACGGACGCACTCCGCTCGAGATCGCAAGGGCGTTCCAGGTTCCGAAAACAACGATGACACACACGCTTTCCGGCCTGGAAAGGCACGGACTTGTGCAACTGCGTCCAAACCCGAAAGACGGGCGAAGCAAGCAGGTCTGGCTGACTGATGCGGGAAGGCAGTTTCACCTTGAAGCCATCCGCAACCTTGATCCGCAATTTACCAAATTGAATGAAGCATTCCGTCCGGATGAAATTGCCGGCATTCTGCCGGTGCTTGTTCGAATTCGGGAATATCTCGATGGAATGCGAAACGGCGAATAGAAGCTGATACCTTGCAAGTACAAAAATCCTGACAGCACTTTTGATTGATTGCGGTCAATGCAATAGTGTTGGCGCCAAGCAAATCATTTGTCATCAGACCAAAGAGGTGCCGCATGCGCATAGCCGCAATTTCAACCAGCATTCGCCAGACTGGCGCGACCGCGTGGAAAATCATCTCCGGGCGCGGCGTGAAGCCGGTTGCTGCCATGGTCATTGCGAGTGTTGCGCTGATTTCTGCAATCGCTCCTGCGAGTGCGGCGGGTGATGATCCGTTTGACGTCATCCGCGGCAAGTGGCGCGGTTCGGGCACGATGTCATTTACCGATGGCACCAAGCAGCGCATTGCCTGCAGTGCGCAATATACTGGAACGGCCTCGCAGCTCGGCCTGGTCATCGCCTGCAAGAGCAGCATTAGTGAGATAACGCTGAGCGCAAGGCTTTCTGCCAATGGCGGCAACCTGCTCGGCACCTGGGAAGAAAAGACCTACAAGGCAATCGGCTCGGTTTCTGGTCGGGCTACCGAAAGCCGTATCCGCTTCTATATCGGCGGCTATGTGCTTGGGACCATGACGGTCAACTACAACAAGAGCCGCCAGCAGGTGGTGATTGCCACCAAGGGCATTCCGCTCAAGGACCTGACAATCGCGATGAAGAGGCAGTGAGCCAGAAACGATGACCGGGCAGCCGGACCTCACGCTTACCAGCGGCAAGAACGGAACCAGCATCGCCCTTACCGGTGCATGGACCGCGTCACATGCCACGCGTCTGGAGGAACTGGCCGAAAGCATTGCCGCGAAAGCCGCGACAACAAAGAGTGTTACCTTCGAACTGTCGGGAATTGACGAACTTGATACCTACGGCGCCTGGCTGTTCGAGCGGGCGCGGCGCGAGTTCGAAAAATCCGGCAGAAAAACGAGCATGCATGGGCTGAGCGAGCGCAACAAGCCGCTCATGGCCGAAGTTTCTGCCACTGACCGCGATGACGGGCAGGAAGGGAGGCGCAAGACCACCTATCGTGGCGAACAGGCTTATGATTTCGAACCGGAAACCTGGCGCGACGGGCTTTCCTATTTCGTGTTGCTGGGGGCGGTGCTCTCGGCACTTTGGAGATCGATCATCAACCCTGCGCGCTATCGCGTTACCTCGACAGTCTACCAGTTTGACCGGGTCGGCTGGAAGGCGCTGCCGATTGTCTTGCTTGTCACTTTCATCATCGGGGTGATCATCGCCCAGCAGGGATTTTTCCATTTCCGCCGCTTTGGAGCAGATCTTTATATCGTGGACATGATCGGCTTCCTGATCATGCGCGAGATGGGACTGCTGCTCACTGCAATCGTCGTTGCGGGAAGATCAGGCAGTTCATTCACCGCCGAACTTGGCTCGATGAAGATGCGCGAGGAA
>JAGRLM010000509.1 GCA_020441795.1 Nitratireductor sp. | reverse complement strand
GAACCTTGTCCCAAAAGCTGGTGATGGGTTCAACATCCGGCTTGTAGCTCTTCGAGAATTTGGAGACGACCATCACATAGCACATGAACATGAGTGCCAGCACAAGGCCGGGCAGAATGCCTGCCATGAACAGCTTGGTGATGGATTCATTGATGGTCACGCCATAGACGATAAGCGTTAGCGATGGCGGTATCATCAGCCCGAGGGTGGCTGCGCCTGCAAGCGTCCCGATGACGAGATGTTCGGGATAATTTCTGCGGCGCAGTTCGGGTATCGACATCTTGCCGACCGTGGTGAGCGTTGCGGCGGACGAGCCGGAGACCGCTGCAAACACGGTGCAGCCGACAACATTGGTATGCAACAGGCCGCCGGGCAGTCTCGCCATCCAGGGGGCGAGGCCCTTGAACATGTCTTCCGAAAGCCGCGTTCGAAACAGGATTTCGCCCATCCAGATGAAGAGTGGTAGAGCGGTAAGTGACCATGACGAGGAAGAGCGCCAGATGATGGTCATCATCGCGTCGCCAACGGGCCGGGTGGTGAACAACTCCATGCCGACAAAGGCTACACCGAGCAGCGCCAGGCCAACCCAGACGCCGGTGCCAAGCAGCATGAAAAGCACAAACAGGAAAATTGCGATTGGAACGAAGTCGGCCATGATTTGCGCTCCTATTCGCCGTGACTTTGGGCGACGGTGTCGGATCCGATATTGTCGCGGCCGCGCAGTATCAGGGTTACAAGATTGTCGGCGAAACAGATTGCCAGCAATACGGCGCCCACAGCCATGGGTGTCTGCACGATCCACATTGGCGTCGCGTCCTGACCCTGGCTGAGATCACCCAGCTTGCGGGACCAGTAGACCAGCCGCATGGCATACCAGGCCAGATAGGCCGAAGCTGCAGTGCCGATGATCATGCACCACAATTCGCCCCAGAATTTTCGATTGCCCAATGCAGTAATGAACAGATTGACGCGAATATGCGAGCCACTGTTGAGTGCATGGGCAAAGGCAAGGAAGGAAGCCGAGGCCATCAGATATCCGGCATATTCGGAGAGGCCCGGAACGGAGATATTGCTCCAGCGGGTGACCATCTGCGCTATGATGACCACAAGGATCGCAACCAGACAGATTGCGGCGGCGATACCGCCTGCGTTGTAAAGCCCGTCAAGAAATTTGCGTAGCGGATGTTTACTCGCCTGGCTGGTCATGGCGCTCCCCTTGTTTCCCATTGCTTTTGCAAACGCCCGGCAGTGCCGGGCGTTTGTTTCGTGATCGATGCGGGAAATTACATCGCCTTGTAGGCGTCGACGATAGCCTTGCCCTTGTCGCCGGCAGACTTCAGCCATTCATCGGTCATTGTCGCGCCGAAGCCCTTGAGATCTTCCTTGAGCTGATCGGATGGTCCCGAGACCTTCATGCCATTGTCGGCAAGGGTCTTGAGATATTTCGCCGTCAGTTCCTTGGCTGTGGCTTCGCCAGATGCGGAAGCCTTTTCGCCGCAATCCATGACCA
>JAGRLM010000508.1 GCA_020441795.1 Nitratireductor sp. | reverse complement strand
ATATCCGCTTTGGCCGGATGCAGCGGCGCGAGGAAGAAGCGCGCCATCGCATGCTCATAGACGAGCTGGAAGCAAGTTCGGGCGTCAAGCTCTCGGAGAAATTCAAGAGCCGCTACATTTCCGGTGCTGACGAATTAACACTGGTGCGCTCCGGTCTCGATGACACCATGCGCGGTGCCTATGCACAGATGCGCGAATTGTGGCACGAGAAGCGCGCGACGATTCCGGATTTCGACTTGCGCACCGCCGCCTACATGATCTCCATCGGGCGAGTGGCAGACAGTTACAAATCACTGGGCCTGTAAGCTGAATTTCCAGCGCCGGCTGATCACGCGGGAACCGGTTTGGCATCCCGCGTTTTCATCAGCAGGAACAGCATGATCGAGATGTTCATGATGTTCCATGCGATACCGTTGAGAAAGGCGGCCTGGTAAGAGCCGGTGAGATCATAGATCCAGCCGCTCATCCAGCCGCCAAGCGCCATGCCGACGACGGTGGCTGTGACAACAATGCCAACCCTTTGCCCGGCTTCCCGCGCCGGCAGATACTCGCGCACGATGATCGCGTAACTCGGCACAATGCCGCCCTGCGACAACCCGAAGACCAGTGACACGATGTAGAGCGATGCCAGCCCGTCAAACGGGATATACAGGAACAGCGCCATGCATTGCAGCACCGAGCCTATGAGCAATGTGCGAACGCCACCAATGTAATCGGCAATGAACCCGGTAATGAGCCGCGAGACGATACCCGCCGCCAGCATGGTCGAGAGCATTTGCGCGCCTGCGGTCACGCCATAGCCGAGATCGGCACAATAGGCGACAATGTGCACCTGTGGCATCGACATCGCCACACAACAGCCGATGCCTGCCACTACCAGGAAGCCCTGCAAGGCGGCAGGCGAAAGATTGATGCTTCTGGTTCCGAAGGCAACACTTCCAGCGACCGGTGCCGCCTCATGCGGAACCCTGCGTCGCAACATCATGGCGAGAGGGATGATTCCGAAAAGGCAGACCATCGCGATGAAGACGAAAGCTGCGCGCCAGCCCTGTTCGGCGATGATGCCCTTGAGCACCTGCGGCCACAACGCGCCCGCAAGGTAGTTTCCTGCCGCTGCCGCCGCAACTGCAATGCCGCGCCGCCGTGAGAACCAGTGTGAAACATCGGCAATCAGCGGTCCAAAGCCCGCTGCTGTGGCAAAACCGGCGAAGAATTGCAGCAGGGCAAACAACCAGATTGAATCCACCAGCGACCCGATGCCGAAACTTGCTGACAGCAAAAGTGCTGATACGGCAAGAACGGGCGCAATGCCGAACCGGTCAACAAACCTCCCGAGCACCAGATTGCCAGCAGCGAAGCCTGCCATCACGGCTGTATACGACATGGACGCGTCAGCCCGGTCGACGCCGAATTCCGCCTGCACGGCAGGCAACACCAGGATGGCCGCCCACATTCCGATATTCGTCAGCGTACCTGCCAGCACCGAGATTGCCAGGCGCAGCCAGGAATAGGGGCTGTCGGTATGGGGTGGAGTCTGAATTCCTGTCGTGTCGCCCAGCATGGTTTCCTCCCGAAACACGTGGCGACATTACAGCGAGTACCGCTATCGCGATACAGCGAATTCATTGCTCTTGTGCTGGACTTTTTGCGGTCTCGCGTTCATAAAGCGCAGTCAGTGCTGCACTGCGATATTGGCAGGAATGGAAGACTTCGATGAAAACACTGCTTCAGATCTTCACCTGGTGGAACGGCTCCACGATCGGAACGCGTTTCCATACATGGCGCAATGGCAAGCGCGTCGGTGAAGACCAGATGGGCAATGTCTATTACGAGGGCAAGGGCCGCCGCTGGGTGCAGTATGCAGGTCTGGCCGAAGCCTCCGCCATTCCGCCCGGCTGGCATGGCTGGATGCATTACCGCACGGATGTTGCGCCATCGCAGGAAAAATACGAGGCCCGCGAATGGGAATTGCCACATCAGGTCAACCTGACCGGCACTGCCGCCGCCTACACGCCAAAGGGTGCCATTGGGAACCGCGCCGGCCGTCCGGAAGTCTCTGGCGATTATGAAGCCTGGCGCCCGTGAATTGACGGCGCGGTCAAGCCGCCTGCGAGCGGGGCGGGTGATCAATGTTTCTGGGTGAAGCGACAATTCCCGATGGACAACGGGTTTACGCCATCGGTGACATTCATGGCTGCCTCGATCTGCTTGAGCAAATGCTGGGCGTGATTGATGCCGACATTGCCGCTAGCCCGGCTTCGCAGCCAACCATCATGTTTCTCGGCGATTATGTCGACAGGGGCCCCAACTCGTCGGGCGTTGTCGACAGGCTCGTATCGCTTGCGGACGATCCCAGGCATGTCATGCTGCGCGGCAATCACGACCAGAGATTGCAGGATTTTGTTGACGATGCCGACATCGATGGCGAGGCATTCCTCTATTGGGGCGGACTTGCCACTGTCGCTTCCTATGGTGTCGATGTCACTGGCGAACATACGCCGCAAGTGCTGTCTCGCGAGTTGGCGCGGGTGTTTCCCCCAAGGCACCGCCGCTTCTTGCAGAACCTGCCTTATTGCCACACCATCGGAGACTATTTCTTCGTTCATGCCGGTGTCCGCCCGGGCGTGCCGCTGGACGCGCAGGACAGCCATGACCTGATGTGGATCAGGAGGGATTTCCTTGTCCATCAGGGTTCCTTCGGCAAGGTGATCGTCCATGGCCACACCCCTGTTGACTGGGTAGACGCACAGCCAAACCGGATCAATGTGGATACACGCGCCTTTGACAGCGGCGTGCTCAGTTGTGTGGTCCTTGAAGGTAACAAGTGGCGTTCCCTGCATGCCGAACTTGCGTGACTGCCGGGGCGCAAGCCTTGGAGATGCCCGAATCGCATGGTAAGGAGCCTTCAATGCGGCATATGGGAATTCTTTTGCGATGATATCAATGAATAGCCGGACGGTTTTCGCGGCAAGCCTTGCTGTTGCCCTGGCTCTGGCACCTGCGGCTCCGATTGTTGCCCAGGAACAGCCCGCACCCGATGCCGAGGGGCGTATCGCCAATACGGTTGCCGAATTCTATGGCATCGACAAGATCACCGGGCGCATCATTACCTTTGATGTCTATGTCGATGAGACGGTGCGCTTTGGTGCGTTGCATGTGACGCCACGTGTTTGCTACTCGCGCCCTGCCACCGAAACGCCCAAGACCACAGCCTTTATCGAGGTGGATGAAATCACCCTTGACCGGCAGATTCGGCGCATTTTCACCGGCTGGATGTTTGCAGACAGCCCGGGCCTCAACGCCATCGAGCACCCGGTTTATGACATCTGGCTCAAGGCCTGCAAGATGGAGTCCGATGAAGCTCCGCCACCGGAAGCCAATCCGAGCTGATCGCTTTCAGATGCGGTCAATCGCGTAAAAATCCGCGTCTCGCATCACCGCGTCCTCCAGCAATCCAGCATAGCGCCTCTTGGGAACATCAATCGCACCGAAACGCTTGAGATGTTCGGTTGTGAATTGCGTGTCCAGCAACACAAAACCGCCCGCCCGCAATCGATCAACAAGGTGGACCAGTGCCACTTTCGAGGCATTGGTGGCGCGTGAAAACATGCTTTCGCCAAAGAAGGCGCCGCCCAGCCTCACACCATAAAGTCCGCCGACCAGTTCGCCGTCTCGCCAGCACTCTACCGAGTGGCAATGCCCGATGTGATGTAACTCGGTATACAGGCGGCGAATACGGCCATTGATCCATGTCTTGGGGCGGTCATCCGTCGAGGCCGCACAGGCATCGATGACTGCGCTGAAATCGCGGTCAACCGTGATCTCGAACGGACGCTTGCGCATGAATTTCTGCAGGGATTGCGGAACGTGAAATCCTTCCAGTGGCAGGACGCCGCGTTGCTCCGGCTCTACCCAGAAAAGGCCCGGATCAGTTGCGGATTCCGCCATCGGAAAAATGCCGCAGGCATAAGCCTTGAGCAGAACCTGCGGCGTTATTTCCAGCAATATGTCCTGTGATCCACTCATCCGTCGATTGTGGCCGGATCAGGCCTTCGCTGCAAGATAATGCTCGAGCCAGTGAATATCGTAATTGCCATCCTGTATGTCGGGATTGCTGACCAGATCACGGAACAGCGGCAGCGTGGTATTCACCCCGTCAACGACATATTCGTCAAGTGCCCGGCGCAGGCGCATAAGGCATTCCACCCGGT
>JAGRLM010000507.1 GCA_020441795.1 Nitratireductor sp. | reverse complement strand
ACCGGCACGACGCCGATTTTCAGATCGACCAGTTTCGGCAGATCGATCTCGCCCAGCTTCACGCAGCCATGCAGCCCCTCGTAAAACAGCAGATCGCTTTTCGGCAGGTCTTCCCAGTCGGTGAACGTGCCAGGGGCTGCGCCGAATATTTCCGCTTCCTTGTCGTCATGAACATAATGGCGGGTCTTGCCGGTACCCTTGCGGCCATATTCGTCGAAGACGGATTGCAGGATTTCCAGCTCGTTGGCTTCGGGGTTGAAGTGCGAATAATGGGTATTGCCCCTCGCCTCTTCCTCCGCGACGCGGGCCTTCATCCCAGCCCGGTCATATTTGTGGAAAGCATCGCCCTCGATGAAGGCTGCGGTAATTCCCTCGCGGGCAAATATCTTGGAGAAGGTGTCCTTTACTGTGGTTGTGCCCGCGCCAGAAGAACCCGTGATCGCGATGATCGGAAACTTGTGAGACATTTGTGGGCTTCCTATGCTCTGAACAGGCCGCGATTACCGAAAAGCGGATGGCGGTTGCCAATGCTTGACGGGTCGGTGTGGTAGCGGGCGATCTTGGTGACTTCCTTGGATGAGCCGAAAACGAGCGGCGTGCGCTGGTGCAGGTCTTCTGGCTGGATGTCGAGAATTCGGGCGGTCCCGTTTGTCGCCAAGCCGCCTGCCTGCTCGACCAATAGCGCAATCGGATTTGCCTCATAGACCAGGCGCAGGCGACCGCTGGAATAGCCTTTTCGGCCATCACGCGGATAAAGGAACACGCCTCCCCTGATCAGGATGCGATAGGCATCGGCCACCAGCGATGCGATCCAGCGCATGTTGAAATCCTTTTGGCGCGGGCCCTCCGTACCGGTGATGCAATCATCAAAATAGAGGCGGATCTCATCGTCCCAGTGACGGTAGTTGGATGTGTTGATGGCAAATTCGGTGGTGTTTTGCGGTATCGAAAGCGAGTTGTAGGCTTCGACAAATGCGCCAAGCCGACTGGAAAACACGTAGACGCGGGTGCCGTTGAGCTTTGTCAATACGAGCGCCAGTTGCGGACCATAGATGAAGAAGCCGGCCGCCAGTTGGGCTGTACCGCGCTGCGAGAAGGTTTCCTTCTGTGTTTCCTTGTTTGGCAAGATCGAGAATATCGTGCCGATGGAAACATTGGTATCGATATTGGATGAGCCATCCAGCGGGTCGATGGCGATGGCCAATGGCGATGTTGGATCGATGTCCACCGGGTTGGGCAGTTCCTCGGAAGCATAACGCCCTACCCTCGCCTTGCGGGCTGCCTCGATGAAACAGCTGTCGGCGTAGATATCGAGTTCCTTCTGGGAATCGCCATCCGCATTGGCCGAATTGCGTTCGCCGGCAAAGGCAACGCCCAGGGCGCCTTCATTGATGGATTTGCGCACGAGAAGGGCTGCTTCGGCGAAGGCACGGATCGTTGCCGCGATCTGCACACGCACGGGATCACTATGACTGGTATAGGTGTTGAGATAGGCTTCGAGCGTTGCCGGTTGCATTGTCATCCTCCCGCCAGCCATTTCCTCCCGGCTGACAGCACAAGAATGCCAAAAATTGAATGTTAGTAAACTTTATTTAGTTTACATATTGAATAAGTTCTTCTAACTTCGATGCATGCGCAACCTCACTCTCCGCCATTTACGGTCCATCATCGCCATCTCCGAAACGGGCAAGGTTTCCACAGCCGCGAATGTGCTGGGCCTTACAGGCCCCGCCGTGACCTTGCAGTTGAAACAGATGGAAGAAGAGGTTGGGCTCAAACTGTTCGATCGCGAACCCGACGGCATGCGACTGACGGAGGCGGGACAGGCGATGCTTCGAATTGCCATATCGATCCAGAGCGAGTTGCTTGTGCTGGAGGAGGAATTCACGGCATTGCGCGGTGGTCGCCGCGGCAGGCTGCGCCTGGGCGCCGTATCGACCGCAAAATATTTCGTGCCACGCATGATCGCTGGCTTTCGGCGGGATTTTCCCGATATCGAGATCGACCTTTTCATCGGCAACCGAACGGAAACCATCGAGGCTCTCAAGCGTCGCGATATCGACATTGCGCTGATGGGGCGTCCCCCGCGCGACCTGGAAGTGACAGCGCGGATTTTCGGCGACCATCCACTTGTCATCATCGCGCCGCCCGATCACCGGCTTGCCATCCGGCGCGATATCACCAAGGAGGAACTGGCAGAAGAGCACTTCCTGCTGCGTGAAACGGGATCAGGCACGCGCACATCGCTCGAAATTTTCTTTGCCGATGTGCCGACCAAACTGGAAAAGCTTGGCGCGGAAATGGGATCGAACGAGACCATAAAACAGGCGGTAATGGCCGGACTCGGCATTGCATTCATTTCCGCCCATACCATCGAACAGGAACTGGAAAACGGCAAACTGGTGATTCTCGATGTTCTGGGAATGCCGATTCGCCGACAATGGTTCACCATCTCGCGCGCCGATCGATCGGTCACGCCAGCCATGCAGGT
>JAGRLM010000506.1 GCA_020441795.1 Nitratireductor sp. | reverse complement strand
TGTCGGTTCTGGCCGGAGCCTTCATCGCCTTTGGCGGGGCGTTCTACACCATGGCAATGACCGGGGCAGATGCCGGTTTCGGCCCGGCACGCGCACTTGGCGGGCTGTGCTTCTCGCTCGGGCTGGTGCTGGTGGTTGTCGGCGGGGCGGAGCTCTTTACCGGCAATGCGCTGATCGTCATGGCCTGGGTCGATGGCAAGGTCACAACTGCCGCCCTTATGCGCAACTGGAGCATCGTCTGGATCGGAAATCTTGTCGGCTCGTTGCTGCTGGTCGCCGCCATTGCCGCCACCGGCTTGCTGACAGGCCCGTTTGGCCAGACGGCGGCGAAAATTGCAACGGCAAAGCTGGCCCTGGGACCAGTGGAACTGTTTGCCCGCGCGGTGCTGTGCAATGCACTGGTCTGCCTGGCAGTGTGGCTGAGCTTCGCCGCAACGGATGTTTCCGGCAAGATCCTCGCCATCATCTTCCCCGTCACGGCTTTCGTGGCGCTGGGCTTCGAGCATTCCATCGCCAACATGTATCTGATCCCGGCAGGCATGGCAGCTGGCGCCGAAGGCAGCATTGCAGCATTGGCGCAAAACATCACGATCGCGACAGTCGGAAACATCATCGGCGGCGCGGGCGGTGTGGCGCTCGCCTATCGCCACGCCTTCAAGCCGCAGGTGAAATAGCGGGCTGACGAACCGAAGGGCAAGCCTGTCGGGCGGGCAGGAAATGGTACCGGGTTTTCAAGTGCTTTGATCTTTCCCCAGTTCCTCCGCCAATATATCAAACACCAGCCTGATCTTGCGGCTGGTGTGCAGTTCGCGGTGGGTGACCAGCCAGATTGGAAACTCGATCTGCGGGAGGTCTTTCAGTACCTGCACCAGGTCGGTGTGTTTTTCCGCGATCTCGCTCATCATCACGCCAATGCCAAAACCCTGCCGGATGAGTTCGGTCACGATCAGCGCATTGTCACAATAAACCGGAAAATTGGCCTCGCTCACATCGAGGCCCATCGCGCGCAGATGACCGGCAAAACGCTCCTCCCTGTCAAAACCGATGAAACTGGCGGCCTTTGCATCATCCGCCCGCACCGGCATGCCGTTGTCTTCGACCCATTGCCTTGAGGCATAGAAATTGGCCTTGGCATTGCGCAGCAATTTGCCGGTCAGTTCCGGGTCCTCAGGCCGCACATGGCGAATGGCAATGTCCGCCTCGCGGCGCCTCAGATCAGACAGCGAATTGGAAATTACCAGTTCAATGCTGATCCCCGGGGCCTCGCTGCGGATCCGCTGCAGCGCAGGCGGAATGAGATGCATGGCAATGCCGTCGGTTGCCGAAATGCTGACGACGCCTTCCACCGCATTTGACCTGCCGCTGGCAGACAGGTGAAAATCATTCGCTGCGTCCGTCATCCTGCGCGCATGTTCGATCAGATCGCGGCCGGATTCGGTCAGTTCCAGCCGCTTGCCCACCCGCTCGAACAGGGTGACGCCCAATCCCTCCTCCAGCGCCGCCACCTGGCGCGAAAGCGTCGGCTGGGTCAGCGCAAGATGCCGGGCGGCCGCAGAAAGCGAGCCGTGCTCCACCGTCGCCTGAAAGGCCCTGATCTGGTTCCAGTCTGCTTTATCCATGCAAATTCGTATAACATAAATAGAGAAAACGGCAATTACTCAAGAATTGCGCATATGGTATTCGGGGTTCAGCATTGAAATTCGCACCAGAAGGATGCCAGAAATGCAGATGACCAATATTCAGACCCTGCCAGAAAACGCCGATACCGGCTTTTGGGACGCGATAGCGGAAAAATACGCCAAGGGTGCCATCGCCGACATGGCCGGCTATGAAAAAACCCTCAAGCGCATCGGCGAGCTGCTGTCGCGCGATGATCAGGTGCTTGAACTGGGATGTGGAACCGGTTCGTCTGCCCTGCGCCTTGCGCCGCTGGTAGGCAGATACACCGCGACCGATCTTTCTCCCG
>JAGRLM010000505.1 GCA_020441795.1 Nitratireductor sp. | reverse complement strand
TCCCAATATCGCTGTTCGCCTGGCGTGCCATTGGCATCGCAGTCATAAATGCCGCCAATGACACCGACCTTCGGATCGGCAAATCCGGCTGCGAGCCGCATCAGCGCATCCTTGTCAACTTCTGCAGAGGCATCGCTCAACACAACGATAGGCGATTTGACCAATGCAATCGCCTCGTTGAGAACGGCAACCTTGCCGCGATTGACCTTGTGCTCAACCACCTCGAAGCGCTTGGCACCATTGCCATGAAGCGCAATGGCGCGTCGTGCTGCTTGGGCCGTATCATCGGGCGAACCGTCACAGATGATCTTCACCTCGACCAGGCCTTCGGGATAGTCGAGATTGGCCAGATTGGCGATCTTGTCGCTGATCGATTGCGCCTCTCGATAGGCGGGAACAAGGACCGTGATGGCCGGAAATACCGTTGGCTCGGCAACCAGCACTTCCCTCTTGGGAAGCGCCAGCAGGCTTAGCGGATAGGTGACATGGTGATGAACAACGGCTGCAGCCGTAATCCAGAAGGCGGTCTCAAGCATTGGGCTTCCTTTCAAGGCGAAGATAGGCATCAAGCATTTTTGAAAATGAATGGGTGGTTTCGACGAAACCGCGCGGGCTGTCCCGGACTGGCGCTGCGAGTTGTTCTGACAGTGCGCGAGCAAGCCTTTCGGCCTGTGCATTGCTGCCTGCCTCACCGGCTTCCGCTTCGGCAAAGGGCACAAGCCTGCCACTGGACGGGCAAACGCCTTCGCTCACCCCGCCCACGTCACGGGCAACCACCGGCACGCCACAGGCCTGCGCCTCGAGGAGCGCAAGGGGCAGGCCTTCGTGGCGCGATGGCAGGCAGAACAGGTCCATTGCGGGATAGACCTGCTCCATGGCGCTTGACGGACCGGCAAGGATCACCCTGTCCTGCAAATCCAGATCACGAACCATCGCGGCCAGGTTTTTGCGCTGCGAGCCGTCACCCCAGATCACCACAAGCGTATCGGGATCGAGATGACTTGCGGCACGGATCAGGAGATCGAAACCCTTGACGGTTTCAAGCCGTCCTGCCGCACCAATGATCCGGCGATCAGTTGGCAAACCCAGTGGCTGGCGAAACTGCTTGCTGTCACCGGGAAGGAAGCGGCTGCAGTCAATGCCATTGGCAATGGTATCAAAAGCAAGGCCGGTATGAAGTGAGGCCGAGCGCGCGACCGTCGATGAAACCGCGATCCGCTTCGGACCGACCAGTTTGAGCACCCAGCGCACAATCATGCGACGACGGGCTGATTCAAGATGCCAGGCATCATGTTCGACATGCGCAAGGCTGGATATGCGGGCAATCCTGGCAGCAATACCGCCATAGATCAGCGGACCGACATGGTGACTGACCACCGAACCTGGCTGCACCTTCCGCAATGCACCGGCAATACGGATTGGCATCAGCGCATCACGCCCGGGCTTCTTGTCAAATCCAGTGATCCGGTCCCGAAATGCTTCCAGTACCGGCCAGTCACGACACAGCGTCTCCGCACTACCTTCAAGGCTGAAAAGGCGCATGTCCGCTTTCCGGGCCATCGACAGCACAAGCTGTTCTATGCCCCCGGGCGACAATCTCTGGACAATATGAACCTGTGTCATAGGCAACTCCGATTCAGGTCTGGCCGCGCGAATGCGGCGAAACTCGCAAGGGTGGTTGCAAGAGCTATGCCGGATCAAAGCCCGGGATTTGGCTGCCATTTCTGGCGAATTGCAAAAATATCCTTTTTCGCTTTTGCAAATTGCGACGAACCGGGCATGCGCAATCCGCAAAACGCGGCCAATTGCAGTGAAATCAACTGGCATGGCTATTGCAGCGGGGTTGGCAGCAGGAACTTCGCCACCATGGAGACCACCAATGAACAGAACAATCACGATCGAAGGTGACCTGGACGCGGCACGCGTCGAAACCCTTCGCAAGACCCTCGATGAACTTGCCGCTGACAACAGTGACCTGACAATCGAAATGAGCCGCTGCACATTCCTTGATTCCTCGGGCGTTGGCGCAGTGGTCTTTATCTATAAGCGCAAGCTCGCACGAGGCTACAAACTGCGCCTTTCGGGTCTTGGCGGACAACCGCAGAAGCTGCTTCGCCATCTCGGCATTGCAAGCCTGCTGGCCGAGAACAACCGATCAGCGGCCTGATCAAAAGAGGGCGGCATCATGAAACGGCATTTCAACATATTCCTGGCATCAAGCCTTGCGGGATCCTTGCTGATCCTTTCGGGCTGTGCGCA
Organism: Nitratireductor sp.; assembly: GCA_020441795.1. Classification (GTDB taxonomy): domain Bacteria; phylum Pseudomonadota; class Alphaproteobacteria; order Rhizobiales; family Rhizobiaceae; genus BOKV01. The sequence continues at coordinate 341 of JAGRLM010000505.1, read as the reverse complement.
GCCATGGCCCAAACGCGCAACCGGCGGGTTGGCCGAGCGCGACCTGCCATACAGTGTCGTTCATGCAGATGCCGCCGAAGCAATCCTGAACAATCGCAGTAGCAGGAAGATTGCCCCTGCCCGTCTGGCCGATGCCGAAGATCACCTGATCCTTGCCATTCGCGAGCGTGCGGCTGGCCTTTGCGCGGATTCGGAGGAAAACACATTTGCCGTATCGAATGCGCTAGGCCCGGTCCCTAACCATCGCCAGCCAATCGAACAGCTTGAGAATGCCGGACCCTGCGACGCATATGCAGGAGACCAGCAATGAGCGCCCTTCAAAAACTCCTGGCCGTTTTCTC
>JAGRLM010000052.1 GCA_020441795.1 Nitratireductor sp. | reverse complement strand
CCGACATTTCCAGCCATTCCTTGACGGTTGCACCATCGATGAGAACCGCCCGAACCGTGTTGGGATAAAGATAGAGGTCGGCGACATTCTTGATTGCCACTGAACCTGCGGGAACATCGGTGTAATAGTCCGGGCCACCACGGCCACCGGCCTTGAAGGGGGCTGCCGCCGAAAGCACTGGCAGATCCTTGTATTGCCCTTCCTTGAGCAGGTCCTTGACATACCAGACCTGCGCCTTGCTGACGATCTGGACAGATGGATCATCAGCAACCAGCGCAAAATAGGAATATAGCGGCGCTGAGGTCTTGCCGACGGGGGTGCGCACATATTCGAGCGTCTTCTTGTGCTCCTCGTCAACAGCGGCCTCGACGGCGGCGTCATTGGCGACAAGCGGGTTTACCTTGCGCTCGATACGCTCGTAGATTGGGCGCGTCTCGACGGTGGAATCCACCACCTTCCAGCTATTGCCATCGCGCTCGATCATGAGATCGATCAGGCCCATATGCGAACCCCAGAAGCCACCCTGAACTGCGGGTTTGCCCATTAAGGTGCCTTTCGTTGCATCAACACCGGCAAGGCCTTCAAAGGCCTTGCCCGGGAAGACCTGGTGCTGGTGACCGGTGAAAATGGCATCAATGCCCTCGACCCCGCCCAGGAACAGCGATGCGTTTTCCATCATGTCGGTCTGGTTCGCATCGATGCCGGAATGCGAAAGCGCAATGACGATGTCGGCACCTTCTTCCTTCATTTGCGGTACCCAGGCCTTTGCGGTCTCGACGATATCGCGCGTCAGCACATTGCCGTTGAGGTTCTTCGAGTCCCAGACCATGATCTGTGGCGGCACAAAGCCGATAAAGCCAACTCGGATTGTCTGTTCCTTGCCTTCGCCATCCATGACCTTCTTGTCGATGATGACATAAGGCTTGAGCCAGAGCTTGTCGTCACGGGGACTTGCTGCAAGTTCCGTACCGCGAATGAGATTGGCGCATACCAGCGGGTAGTTTGCACCGGAATTGACCTTGTCCATGAATGAAAGGCCATAGTTGAATTCGTGGTTTCCAAGCGTGCCGCAATCATAGCCCAGTACGTTCATCGCCTTGATGACCGGGTGGATATCACCCTCTTTCATGCCGCGCTCATAGGCGATCCAGTCGCCCATCGGATTGCCCTGGAGATAGTCGCCATTGTCGATGAGCATCGTGTTGGTGGCTTCCTTGCGGAATCCATCAATGACAGAAGCAGTCCTTGCCAGGCCCATCGTGTCATTCGGCTTGTCGGCGTAATAGTCGTATGGAAGCACGGCGACGTGAATATCGGTGGTTTCCATGATGCGCAAATGGGCCTGGTTTGCCGCTGCACGGGCTGAAAACGGGTGAAGCGCGACCAAGGCCGTGGATGCGGCAGCGCCTGCAAGCAATGACCTGCGGGTGATTGGATGCAAATGGATTGTGTTTTTCATGATCCCGGTTCCCTTGTTTGGTTGCATGATGAATGATGCGCCTGACTAAGCCCAAACACCATCAGAATCTTGCGACGGAACCATGACGGGAATTGGTCGTGCACGCGTAGCCGTGCTAAATGGAAGCTATTTTAGATATCAACGCATTCCTACTGCGTCTTCCACCTGCGCCAAAAGGCATCAGCCGCTTCGCGATAGGCGTCAACCTGCTTATCGATGTCGATCATAGCAGTGCCTGCTCCGAACGAGAGCCGTTCCCATATTGCAGCAGTAGCGCGGCCTAACCCGAAAAGGTCGGCGTACGTAGAACGACCTTTCGATTCGTCAATCCGTGCAAAATGGGCCAATTGCTTGTCCCGCATGTGGCGCAGTGTTCCGAGACGCGGATCATTGTCGGCTTCATCGAACAAGCGGATGGCTTCAGCAAGATCGTCTCGGCGTTCCTGCCACGTCTCTTCATCAATCCGTCCAGGTTGCCGAAGAAAATTGATCGCTGCCCGCAGGTGCAGATCGTCGCTATGACGAACCGGAGCAAAGGCCCGCACGATCAGGATATGCAATCGGAAAAATGCTGCCTCTCGAAATAGACGGGCAGCGTTGCCAGCTTCAGCCGCGTTAATCGCCTTGATTATGGCAAAGTCGTTCGAACGCTCGATCGTCTCGATGAGAGCCAGCACCGTAATGCCGTCATTATAACCTGCCACCGCAGCTTCCTGCAAAGCGTTCAAATCGGCTACTGCTCCGCAACACAATTTAGGTTTCACTTGTCGCCTTACCCAAAATGCTTGAAATTGCGATTGGGGACCAGATGCCGATTTCCATAAGCCTATCAACTACTTTTTTCCAAGAACTGGCGGGATCGCTGACCATATCGTTGGGGCGCAACCAGCACACACCATCTCACCGCTTGGCATGCGGCGCCCTTCGTAGACATGCGGGCCGAATTGGAACTTTGCCCCGCAAAGATCACACTTTATGTACGATTTTCCGTTCTCGATTTGCATATCCGACTCCCAGTGCACGAATCATACCTCCCCACTCAATCATAGGATGAAAATCTTGTATTTCGGTAGATAGTAAGTGTACCCTGCTTATAGTCCTCCAAGTCGTGATTAGTCTGCGTATACCCACCCCTTGCCATTGCCAGCTGTCTCGCCTATTTTCTGACTGTGGTGATTTGGCCGGTCGGCTTGCAGCCACGTTAAACAACTTGCTAAAGGACCGACGGGAAGTGCAAATGCATTGTTCCAATGGACCGGCGGCAGGATATGTCAGCCGGTTTTTTTGTTGGAGTGCATGCAATGCCAATCCGGATTCCCGATCTTTTGCCAGCGCGCGAAACCCTTGTTCGCGAGGGTGTCTCGGTCATGGACGAGACACATGCAATACGACAGGACATTCGTCCGCTGCAGATCGGGCTTCTGAACCTGATGCCCAACAAGATCCGGACCGAAACGCAGATAGCCCGTCTGGTGGGAGCCTCACCCCTGCAGGTTGAGCTGACCCTTGTTCGCATCGGCAATCACCGCGCCAAGAACACGTCCGAAGATCATCTCATTGCCTTTTACAATACCTGGGAGGATATCCGGGAACGCAAGTTCGATGGCTTCATCATCACCGGCGCACCCATCGAAACGCTTGCCTTCGAGGATGTCACCTATTGGGACGAACTGACCCGTATCCTCGACTGGACGCGAACCAATGTGCATTCAAGCTTCTTCATATGCTGGGGAGCGATGGCAGCCATCAACCACTTTCATGGCGTACCCAAATACAATCTGGAAAAGAAGGCATTCGGCGTCTATCGGCATCGAAACCTGAAACCGGCTTCGCCCTGGCTTGCGGGATTTTCGGATGATTTCTCGATCCCGGTTTCGCGCTGGACCGAAGTGCGCTCAGCCGACATCCGCAAGGTGCCGCAGCTTGAAATACTGATGGAATCGGATGTGACAGGTCCCTGCCTGATCCATGAGGAAGAGGGTAACCGGCTCTATATCTTCAACCACATCGAATATGATTCCACCTCACTCAAGGAGGAGTATGACCGTGACGTTGCAGCGGGCACGCCGATTGAAATTCCGCACAATTATTTCCCTGCGGACAATCCGGCCATGCCGCCGCAAAATCGCTGGCGTAGCCACGCCCATCTATTGTTCGGCAACTGGATCAACCAGACCTACCAGACAACCGCGTTCGATTTGAACGATATCGGCAAGTAGTAGCCACCAGATTGACTATTTTAGCTATATTGCCTAAATTAGCTAGACTGAACAATCCTTCACAGGGAGCAAGGCAATGCGACGTTTCACTGCCACGGAGGCCAAGAACAGGTTCGGAGAATTGCTGGAGCTATCGAGCAGCGAGCCGGTTGCCATCAGCAAGAGCGGTCGGAATATCCGGGTTGTACTGTCTGTCGAGGAATATGATCGGTTGGTGAAGTCCGGCAGCAAGCGTGAGATGGTCCGCAAATATCACGAAGAGAGCATGGCCGAATTCGAAGAACTCTATCAAGAACTGGCAAAGTAAGGCGTTCTCCCCAGCATGACGCAGCATACTTATGTCGACATGGAAGGCATACTCGAAATCCATTCTGCCCAGATAAAGCGCTTTGGTGGGGCCGGTGGGATTCGCGATGCCGGCATGATCGAGGCAGCATTGCAAAGGCCAATGTCTGGCTACTATCGTGACCTGATCGAGGAAGCTGCGGCCCTCTGGGAAAGTCTGACGATGAATCACGGATTTATCGACGGGAACAAGCGTGTCGGCTTCGCTGCGACATATGTTTTCCTGCGAATGAACGGATTGAAGATCAGCGCCATACCCTCCGATGCTACGCGGTTTGTCCTGGAAAGGCTGCAATCAGGCACTTTCACCAAGGACAATCTGG
>JAGRLM010000504.1 GCA_020441795.1 Nitratireductor sp. | reverse complement strand
GGCAGAGTAGCTCAGTTGGTGAGAGCGCCGGATTCATAACCCGGAGGTCGGCGGTTCAAATCCGCCCTCTGCTACCAAAATCCCGAAATATTCGTTGCAATAGATGGTGTGCCCCTACGCTTGCCAAGCTGCGAGCGATTTGACGCGCATCAATGCAATTGCTGTCATGAAAGGCCATTCTCGCCGATATGGGGGCACAGGCGGGAGAAATGATATGACCTTGAAGACCAGTCTTGTTCGCACTTTCGCAGGCCTTGCAGGCGTTGCGGTTCTTGCCAGCCTTGCAAATGCGGCTGAGCCGTCGGAGCAGCATGGCAAGGCGCTTGCGGAAACGAATTGCGCCAAATGCCATGCCACCGGTTTGACGGGTGACAGCCCGCATGAAAAGGCTCCACCTTTCCGAACCCTGGGAACACGGTTTCCCGTTGATACCATTGATGAAGCATTGCTGGCGAAGCTGTCGCCAAAGCACAGCGACATGCCAACCTTCGAGATAACGCCCCAACAGGCAAAGGATATCGCTGTCTATATTGCCTCCATACAGCCCGTGGCACATGGCGAGGCACTGGTCGCGGCGAACTGCTCACCATGTCATGCAATCGGGAAAACCGGTGACAGTCCGCATCCCGATGCGCCGCCCTTCAGGACATTGTCGGAGCGCTATCCCATTGACGCGCTGGAAGAGGCTTTCGCAGAAGGCATAGAGACGGGCCATCCCGACATGCCGAGCTTTACCGCTGAACCGGAACAGATTGCCGATATCCTGGCTTATATCTGGTCAGTCCAGGACAAGTAGGTCTGTCAGGAGAGCAATCTGGCAATCTCGGGTACGAAAGCATTGCCCTGGCCGCTGGCTTCGGCATCGCCATAAAGGTCGCGCACGGCGCGGGCAGTCTTTGCTTCCGCGTCGAGGGCTTCAGCCATGGCAACATAATAGCCGGTATCCTTGTGCGCGTTGGCAATGGAAAACCGCATGCCGGATACGTCGCCATCGAGAATGAATGGCTTCAATCGGTCAAGCACCACGCCCGCTCCGCCGCCCCGTGCCAGCACATCCGTGAAAATTGCGGGGGCGATGCCACCGCGATTGGCGCAGGCCGCGGCTTCAGCCAGAACCGCGGAGAAACCCAGCGATACATAATTGTGCAGCAGTTTCAGCTTGTGGCCGGAACTGACAGGGCCTGCATGAAAGATGTTTTCCGCAAAGCAGCGCATAAGCGGCAATGCAGCGTTGAAATCGTCTTCGCTCCCGCCGACGATCAGATTCAGCCGGCCTTCCTCGGCTTCCTTCGGGGTCCGGGTCATGGGAGCGTCAACAAAGCGTCCCGAACGATCCTGCACGAATTGTGCCATGCGCAGTGTTTCGTCGGGAATGGCGGTGGAGCAATCAATGACAAGAGTGCCAGGGCGCAGGCCCGACAGGATGCCGTGGGCGCGGGTCAGGATTTCCTCGACCTGGGGTGAGCCGGTCACACACAGGATGATGATATCGCTCTGGCTGGCGAGTTCGCTGCCGGTGCCGACAAGGGTTGCGCCTGCTGCCAGCAAATCGTCGACAGGCTGGTTGCCCGGGTGGTCAAGGCAAGTCAGTTGCCATCCGCCCTTCAGGATGTTTCTGGCGATGCCGTGCCCCATCAGGCCGATGCCTGCAATGCCGATCCTGCTCGTGGTCACTGATTGAGGTTCCCTTCTGGTCTTGAGGCTTCCTCACCGATCCAACATGGTTTGCGGCAATGTTTCAAGCTGCCAAAAAGAAAAGCCCGGTGCATGGCACCGGGCTTTCCCTCAAACCAGTTCGAAGCGGGTATTACATGCCCATTTCGAAATAGGTGTACTTGCCATCGTC
>JAGRLM010000503.1 GCA_020441795.1 Nitratireductor sp. | reverse complement strand
TGGACTTCCGTCATCGCCGTGGTTCTGGCCGGGTTTTCCGCTGGTCACTGGATTGGCGGCATCATCGCAGGCAGGGAGACGGGTTCAGCCATGCGGCTGACTGCGTGGAGCATGGCAGGTGCAGCCATCACCACCGCCCTCGCGGTGCTGGCCCTGCGCGCCTTCGCGGGACCAGTCATTGCGGGCATTGATCATCCGATCGCAGCCATTGTCGTGCTGACAAGCCTCGTGTTTTTCCTGCCATCCTTTTTTGCCGGCATCCCTGCCCCGATCTTGTCGCATGTGGCGGTGACCGGCTCGCCTGAGCGTGGCGGACAAGCCCTGGGTGCCATGTTTGCGGCGGGCGCGCTGGGCGCCATTTTCGGCACATTGGCGGCGGGGTTCATCTTCATTTCGTGGCTCGGGTCGGTTCGCACCCTCTCCGTGGTGGCTGGCATTTACGTGCTTGTGGCCACAGCGCTGTTTGCGTTGTCGCGACCCACCGGCATTCGCGGTTTTGCCTTGATCATGGTGGCGATGGTAACGACCGGGGCCATTTCCGCTGGAACTACGGGGCTGTCGGACCCGTGCACGCGCGAAAGCCAGTATTTCTGTATCAGGATACTGGATGCTTCTGCACAGGCCCGTGCGCCGGCGAGGGTAATGGTGCTCGATCATCTCGGGCATGGCATCGCTGCCGAGAACGACCCCAAACGCCTGGTAACGCCGCATACAGCCCTGTTGGCATCACTGTCGCGCATCAGGATGATCGACAAGGCATTTTCCACCTATTTCATAGGCGGCGGTTCATACTCCATCCCGCGGGCCTGGAGCGGGGATTCGGCGGTCTCCACGATGACCGTCGCCGAAATCGACCCAGCGGTTACGGAACTGGCAATCTCGAAAATGTGGTTCGATCCTGCAGCCACGCGCATCGTCCATGAGGATGCCCGCATGCTGCTTGCGCGAGAAGAGCAAAAATTTGACGTCATTGTCGGAGACGCGTTCACCGATATAGCAGTGCCTGCGCATCTCGTCACAAGGGAGTTCTTCGAACTGGTTCGCTCACGGCTGCAGCCAGATGGCGTTTACCTGATGAATGTGGTGGATCATTTCGAACGCCTTCGCGCCTTGTCTTCGCTGGTCAGGACCTTGCAGTCTGTATTTCCGGTCGTTGAAATCTGGACCGAGCGTCAACGCCCGCAGGGGGATGAGCGGCAGATATATGTGGTGCTGGCAGGCACCAGTTCGAGCGGGTCGGATCTTATCGACGGCCCGGAACCCGACAATCACAAGTTCGGACGGTTGCCGCAACAGGCGGTAGACAGGCTGCTGGAACGCATTTCGTCGCCAGTCATGACGGATGACTATGCGCCCATTGACCGGTTGATGGGCAGGCTTGACTAGCGCATATCAAATGCAGGCCGCAGGCTGCCGACAACCAGGTCATTGCGGTTCTTCTGCACTGGATTGCTGAGTCTTTTCAGGGTATTTGCCTCTGCCTCGTCAAGTTCCAGCAGAGATTCAATACAGGCCGCGATGGCTACTTCCGAGGCACGTTCCGCGCCATCGTGAACCTTCAACGCAATGCCGAGGCCTTTTTCAGGAAGGGCGGCAA
>JAGRLM010000502.1 GCA_020441795.1 Nitratireductor sp. | reverse complement strand
AATCAGTCGGAAGGACGAACTGGCGGTCCTCACCGGAAACATCAACCACGCCGGTCGTCTCGATCGTGTCAGAGATCACCTTGTAGCCGACCCAAAGGCCCGAATAGCGCGACATTGCGATGCCAAGCAGGCCAAGCTCGACAAATTCCTGCACGCTTGTCGGAAACAGCATCGGCATGATAGCCGCCATGAAGGCGTGGTCGGACTGGTGGGCAACCGTGGAAGACTTGGCGTTGTGGTCATCACCGGCAATGGCAAGAACGCCGCCGGTTGCGGAGGTTCCGAAGGAATTTGCGTGCTTGAAAACATCGCCACAGCGGTCGACGCCAGGGCCCTTGCCATACCAGATTCCCAATACGCCATCGCGCTTGTGGCCGGGGGAAAGTGCCACTTGCTGCGATCCCCACACAGCGGTTGCAGCAAGGTCCTCATTGACGCCGGACTGGAAGACAATGCCTTCCTGCTTGAGGTGCTTGCGGGCCTGGGTGAGGGCGAAGTCGAACCCGCCGACCGGCGAACCCCGATAGCCGGAAATGAAAGTACCGGTATTGAGGCCAGCCGCGCGGTCGCGGCGCATCTGCACCATGGGCAGGCGGACCAGCGCCTGTGTGCCATTGATGAAAATCTTGCCGGAGGTGGCGGTATATTTATCTTCGAGCGTCACCGAATTTGAAATCAATGTTTCCGGCGATTTCTGGTTGCCCATCAAGGCTCTCCCTGCATTGTCTGTTTCCCGCTCACAAATCGCATTATGGCTCATTATCATGAAACTGACAGACCAAAATTGTGGCAGTTATCCTGTCCTTTTGCGACGCCATCCTATTTTCCAGGTAATTTACAGGATGGCAGTCCACGTCAGGTTCGATGGCTGAAATCATGTTGCGTTGCAGCATGCCTGTCATTCTGCACAGTTGGTCGGTCAAATGGGAAGTGCCGTGGTGTTCTTGATCTCGCTCAGTGCAAAATGCGAATTCATGACGCCGACATTGGGAAGTTTCAGCAATTTGCCCTTCACGGTCTTTTCGTAGTCGCGCACTGAGCCAACGACCACGCGCAGTATGAAGTCGAATTCACCCGATATGGAGTGGCATTGCAGCACTTCGGGAAGCGCACTGACGGCTGCCTCGAATTCGTCAAGCACGCCTTCGGAATGGCGCTCGAGCTTGATGAAAACGAAAATCGAAACATCAAGACCGATCCGTTCGGGATCGAGCAGCACCACGCGGCCCTTGATGACACCGGCATCCTGCATCTTGCGAATGCGCCGCCAGCACGGCGTGTGCGACAAGCCGACAGCTTCACCAATCTCGTTAATGTTGCGGTCGGGATCGGTCTGCAGGATGCGCAGGATTTTCAGGTCAATCTCATCAAGATCCTGGCGGGAGGCCACCATCATCCCACCTTGTCGAGTGCCTTGCGGAAATTTTCGACCGTGCGCTCGATATTGGCGAGCTTGTCGAGGCCAAACAAGCCGATACGGAATGAGCGATAGTCCGGGCCTTCGTCGCATTGAAGCGGCACGCCGGCTGCAATCTGAAGGCCCTCGCCGAGGAATTTCTTGCCATTCTGGATGTCGGGATCGTCAGTGTAGCTGACAACGACGCCGGGTGCCTGGAAACCTTCGGCAGCAACGGACTTGTAGCCGCGCTCCTCCAGCAGGGCGCGGATACGGCTACCCAGTTCCACCTGCTGCTGCTTGAGCTTGTCGAAACCGAGTTCCTGCGTTTCCAGCATCACGTCGCGAAACTTGACCAGTGCATCGGTCGGCATGGTCGCGTGATAGGCATGGCCGCCATTTTCATAGGCGCGCATGATTTCCAGCCATTTCTTGAGATCGCAAGCGAATGAACTGCTGGTCGTGTCAGTGATTTTTTCCAATGCCCGCTCGCCCAGCATGACGAGACCTGCCGATGGTGAAGCCGACCAGCCCTTTTGCGGGGCACTGATCAGGATGTCGACATTGTTGGCTTTCATGTCGACCCAGACGGTGCCGGAAGCGATGCAATCGAGAACAAAAAGCCCGCCATTGGCGCGCACTGCCGCCCCTACCGCCCTGATATAGTCGTCAGGCAGGATCATGCCTGCCGAGGTCTCGACATGCGGGGCAAAGACGACAGCGGGTTTTTCGGCATTGATCGTCGCCACCACTTCGTCGATTGGTGCCGGGGAGAAGGGAGCCTGGATATTGGCGAGCGAGCGGCGAGCCTTCAACACCGTGGTTCTGGCGGGAATGCGGCCAGCGTCGAAAATCTGCGACCAACGGAAGGAAAACCAGCCATTGCGGATAACCATGCAATCGCGTTCGGTTGCGAACTGGCGTGCTACCGCCTCCATGGCATATGTGCCGCCGCCGGGAACAATTGCGACGCCAT
>JAGRLM010000051.1 GCA_020441795.1 Nitratireductor sp. | reverse complement strand
TTGATGGTTGTGATTGCCATCCGGCACGGATTGTGAGAATCCAGCCGGATGGCTTTTCATTTTCAGGCATGTTTCGGCTTTTTCCAGCTTCATTTCCTGCGTTTTGACGGTTTTCCCCTGACATAGGTTTCACGTACAGCCCGGTCATCGCCCATGATCAGCAAGGCAAACAGGATGTCGTGCAGGCTTGTGGAAATCGCGTTGCGCACGGCCATTGCCGGTGTCGCGTCAGGGTCCAGCACGATGATGTCAGCCAGCTTGCCCGGCTCCAGTTTTCCGATTTCGTCGTCGAGATGCAACAGGCGGGCATTGCCAAGGGTCGCCAGATAAAAGGCATCGAAAGCACTGATGCGGCTTCCCGCCAATTGCGAGACAACATAGGCGTCGCGCATGGTTTGCAGCATCGAATAGCTGGTGCCGCCGCCGATATCCGAGCCGATCGCCACCGAAACCGGGCGGTCTGCCTGGCGTGTGTGATGGTAGCGGAACAGGCCCGAACCCAGGAAATTGTTCGAGGTCGGGCAATGAACGATTGATGCGCCGGTTTCGCTCAGGCGCAACAATTCGCGTTCCGACAGGTGAATGCCATGCGCGAAGAAGGCGCGTTCGCTGAGCAGGCCATAACGGTCATAAACGTCGGTATAATCCTTCGACCACGGGAAGGCGCGTGCAACGGTTTCGATCTCGGCATGGTTTTCTGAAAGATGGGTCTGGAACACCAGTTCGGGATGTTCCTGTTTCAGGGTGCCCGCGACTTCCATTTGCGCCTCGCTCGAAGTCACCGCGAAGCGTGGCGTGATGGCATATTGGAGGCGGCCATGGCCATGCCATTTCGCAATCAGCGCCGATGAATCATCATAGGCAGTTTGGGGCGTATCGGTCAGGCCTGAGGGTGCATTGCAGTCCATCATCGTCTTGCCGGAGATGACGGCCATCTCGCGCTCGGTGGCGGCTGTGAACAGGGCGTCAAGGGCAACGGGATGAATGGTTGAGAACGCAAGGCAGGAAGTGGTGCCGTTGGCGAGCAATTCATCGAGAAAGAACCCTGCCGCATCGGCTGCAATCACGGCATCGCCATAGCGTTGCTCTTCGATAAAGGTGTAGCGGTTGAGCCAGTCCAGCAGGTCCTTGCCATAGGCCGCGAGCATGCGATATTGCGGAAAATGCAAATGCGCGTCGATGAACCCCGGCATGATGAGGCACTTGCCATGGTCGGTTTGCGGATACGCTGCATATTCATCGGGAACGGCATTGCGATCCCCGACCCAGGCTATGGTCCCCTGAGCGTCGATGACGACTGCTCCTGTTTCGAAGCAAGTGTGACTTCGCTCCTCCCCGACAATGGCCGGGTCATCAAGGAATGTCAGCACTTGTCCCAAAAGGACAGCAGCGCGGTTGGATTGGGTTTTGTTTGTCATTCGATGATTCTCGTTTGTCATGAGCCCCTTTGCAACGAAAAATCACCTCGCTGCAAGCCAAGTTGGCGATTGCAAAGGTGCAGGGTGGTCAGTAAGTTTTGACCAATTGATAAAAAGAGGATGAACCCATGCCCCGTGCAAAGCTTGTTTTCATGCGAAATGGCAAGCGTGTTGAGGAAACCGAAGTTTCGCCCAATGAGACCCTGCTGGATTATCTGCGCCTGCGTGAACGCAGTTGCGGCACAAAGGAGGGCTGCAACGAAGGCGATTGTGGCGCCTGCACGGTAGCGGTGGGATCAATGCGAAAAGGCCGGATGGTCTATGAGCCGGTCAATGCCTGTATCCGGTTGCTCGCCCAGATTGATGGTTGTGATGTGATTACCGTTGATGATCTTGCCTCTGAAGGGGAATTGCACCCGGTACAAAAAGCCATGGTGGAGCAACATGGCTCGCAATGCGGCTTTTGCACGCCAGGCATCGTCATGAGCCTCTTCACGCTCTATCACAGCGGGCAGAAGCCGGACCGGCAAAGGGTCAATGACTGGCTGGCTGGCAATCTGTGCCGCTGCACGGGATACCGCCCGATTGCCGATGCCGCGCTTTTGGCCATTGACGGAAATGCTGATGATGCGCTGGCAACCCGTTCTGCCGGGACGCTCAAGGCCCTGAAGGCCATGCAGGATGGCGAGGATATCTTCATCGGCAACACGGACCGTTTTGTTGCAGCACCTGCGAGTATTGAAGCGCTCGCGAAGCTCGTTGCCAAACATCCCGATGCCACCATCGTATCGGGCGCAACGGATGTCGGATTGTGGATCACCAAGCAGTTGCGGGAATTGCCAAGGATCATCCTGACGGGTAGGGCTGCCGGATTTGATGCGATCACATCAAGCAAGTCCGGCCTGCGCGTTGGCGCTGGTGCCACCTATGCACAGGCGTTTGATGCGCTGGCAGGCATTGACCCTGACATTGGCGAAGTGGTGCGGCGGATCGGCTCGAAGCAGGTCAGGGCGTCAGGTACCATTGGCGGAAACATTGCCAATGGTTCACCCATTGGTGACATGCCGCCGATGCTGATTGCGCTCGGCGCGCAACTGGAACTGATGAAGGGCAAAAAGACACGAGTGATGGCGCTCGAGGATTTCTTCATCGACTATGGCAAACAGAACCGGCAAGCAGGTGAACTGGTGAGTGCGGTTGAAATTCCCAGGTTGGCGCGGAACCAGCATTTCCGCGCCTACAAGATTTCCAAGCGGTTCGACCAGGATATATCCGCAGTCATGGCCGCCTTCCGGATCACGGTTGAAAAGGGCAAGATGACCGAAGCACGGATTGCCTTTGGCGGGATGGCAGGCACGCCGAAACGTGCATCCAATGCCGAGGCTGCACTGGTTGGCGTTTCGATTGCAAATGAAGCGGATTGGGAAACGGCCATTGCCGCACTTGCCGATGACTTTACCCCGCTGACGGACATGCGGGCGAGTGCCGGATACCGGATGCGCGTGGCACAAAACTTGTTGCGGAAGGCGCTGACGGAAATTGCCGGCAAAGCGAGCGATGAGACACGGGTTGCCGGTCGCCGCGAAAGGCTGGAGGCAGCACAATGAATGTGAAACCGCAGCAGCTGAAAGCCGACACCATGGCCGTGGGCAAGGCACTGGCACATGATAGTGCCGAGAGGCATGTGCAAGGGACCGCCCCCTATATTGACGATCTTCGCGAGCCGGAAGGATTGCTGCATGTGGCGCCCGGTCTATCGCCCGCAGCCCGTGGCATTTTGCGCTCGCTTGACCTTTCCGCGGTGCGGGCGGCACCCGGCGTTGTTGCGGTGCTGACGGCAGCCGATATTCCCGGCGTCAATGATTGCAGCCCGGCCATGGGCGATGACCCGATCTTTGCCGTCAAGGAGATCGAGTTCCACGGCCAGGTCCTGTTTGCCGTGGTAGCGCGAACCCGCGACCAGGCGCGCCGCGCTGCGCGGCTGGCCAAAGTGGAGATCAGCGAGAAAAAGCCTGCGGTCAGCGTCGACGACGGATTGAAGAGCGGCAAGACGGTGCTGGACCCGTATGAATTTCGCCGGGGTGAAGCGGAAGCGGCAATCTCGTCCGCGCCGCACAAGGTTTCCGGGGCACTGAGGATTGGCGGGCAGGAGCATTTCTACCTTGAAGGCCAGATTTCCATGGCGCTGCCGGGCGAAGGCAGCGAAATGAAGGTGATGTGCTCCACGCAGCACCCGTCCGAAGTGCAGCACCTGGTGGCAAGAATGCTGGCGCGGCCCGAAGCGATGATCGTGTGCGAATGCCGGCGCATGGGCGGCGGCTTTGGCGGCAAGGAAAGCCAGGCCGGCCAATGGGCCTGCCTTGCAGCCCTTGCGGCGCATGTGACCGGACAGCCCTGCAAGATACGCCTCGACCGTGACGACGACATGGTGGCGACCGGCAAGCGGCACGACTTTGCCGTTGAATGGCAGGCCGCGCATGACGAAAAAGGCGTGCTGGAAGCGGTGGATGTGACCTTCAATTCACGCTGCGGCTATTCGGCGGACCTGTCGCTTGGCGTCAATGACCGCACGATGTTCCACGCAGACAATTCCTATTTCTATCCGCAGGTTCGCATCCGCTCGAACCGGGTGAAGACCAATACGGTTTCCAACACAGCGTTTCGCGGCTTTGGCGGGCCGCAGGGCATGGTGTTTGCCGAGCGGATGATGGACGAGATCGCAGTGAAGCTCGGCGCTGATCCGCTGGAAATCCGCAAGCGCAACTTCTACGCCAAAGGCCGGGACGTGACGCCCTATGGCATGACGGTCGAGGACAACATCCTCAAGCAGCTTGTCGGGGAACTGGAGCGGAGTTCCGACTATCGCGCGCGGCGCAAGGAGATCGCTCGCTTTAATGCCACAAGCCGTTATCTGAAGAAGGGCATTGCGCTCAATCCGGTGAAGTTCGGCATTGCCTTCACGCTCAAGCATCTCAACCAGGCGGGCGCGCTGGTGCATGTCTACACCGATGGTTCGATCCAGGTGAACCATGGCGGCACGGAGATGGGGCAGGGGCTTTATCTCAAGGTGGCGCAGGTGGTGGCGGAGGAATTCGGCGTCGACATTTCGCGCGTCCGGATCACCGCGACCGTAACCGACAAGGTGCCCAACACAACGCCGACGGCGGCGTCATCGGGCGCAGACCTCAACGGCATGGCGGCAAAGAAGGCGGCGGAAACCATCCGCCAGCGCATGGCGGAAGTGGCAGCCAAATTCTGGCAGGGCAAGGCAGGCGAGGTGCGGTTTTCGCAAGGCATGGTGATTGTCGGTGGGCGCGAAGTGCCCTTTGCCGAAGTTGCAAAGAAGTGCTTTCTCGAGCGCGTGCAACTGTCGGCGACGGGTTATTATGCGACGCCGAAAATTACCTGGGACCGCGAAACGGCCAGCGGCAATCCGTTCCTGTATTTTGCCTATGGCGCGTCGTGCAGCGAGGTGCTGATCGACACGCTGACCGGTGAAAACCGGGTCACCCGCGCCGATATCCTGCATGATGTCGGCTCGTCGCTGAACCCGGCGCTCGATATCGGCCAGGTCGAAGGCGGCTTCGTGCAAGGCGTTGGCTGGCTGACCACGGAAGAACTGGTGTTTGACGAGAAGGGGCGGCTCAGAACCCACGCTCCCTCAACCTACAAGATACCGACAGCCTTTGACGTGCCGGAGGATTTCCGCGTCAAATTGTGGGAATCGAAAGGCAACCGGGCATCAACGATCTATCGCTCCAAGGCGGTGGGCGAGCCACCGGTGATGCTGGCGACCTCGGTGTTTTCCGCGATCTTCCACGCGATTGCCTCGATCAACCCCGGCAAGGTACCGCAACTCGACGCGCCTGCCACCGCCGAGGCGGTGCTGAAAGCGGTGGAGGGGATGGGGTAGGGGGGGCTGATGGGCTATAGCGCCCCGCCATTGCCGATGTTTTCGGCCCGGAGCTGTCATTTGGCTGCCAATAAATGCATGTCCGCTTTGCGCCCTCATTTTGGATATTCGCCGATCAAATCCGGTACCTGATAGCTGCTCTTCCATCACAAAGAGAGGCCGACAAGATTGGAGGTGTTCAAAGTACTGCGGTTTCAGCCCAAAACGGCCCAAAGGCGGAATACTTACACGACTACGATCCCCGCAAATGATCGATCACGCAGACGATTAGACGGTGCAAGTACCGGTTGAAAAGCATAGATTGAAGGTTGGTGTTGAACTATTCTGCTCGAAAAGGTGGGTGAATTTGGCTAACAGCGACGTAACACCAGTCGAAGAGGAAAACGCGTCGGCAAAAGACCAATTGGCCTTGGCGACCGCGATTTCTGCACTTCTGAAAGACCATTCAGGACTCGGTATCCGCCTGAAAGAGGTCCCTTTTGACTGGACGTCTGGGCTGCACCGGCTCACAGGAAGTTTCCACTACATCACCTTCGCTGATGGCGTCCCCACGGTTCAAGAATTCGTCGAGTACCTGTATGACTGCTTGATCCCGTATTGCCTGCCAAAGAGCAAAGTTCGAAATGCGCTACATGGTATCGACCCCGTTCAGAATTATCACCGCATCGTCAGACTTGGCGACGATGCGAAGAGCCTTTTTATCAAAGCAAAGAATCAACTCGAATCCGGTGGTGAACCAGGAGAACTGATACTGTATACTTTATTGGAATGGGTGTTGAACGCACCGCGTATGGTCTCGAAGATGTATCTCAAGACCAATAGCAACATGCCCGTTCACGGCACGGATGGTATTCATCTCGGCTACGACGAAGCCAAGGATCTTCTGACCGTATATTTTGGTGAATCAAAGATATACCAGAGCTTCTCGTCGGCGGCTGATGCTGCGTTCACCTCCATGGCCGACCTTTTGGCCAATGCCGGTCAAATCTCTCGTGAGATTGAAATCCTGAACAACCTTTCCGACCTAGATGGCTTGCACCCGGCCTTTCAAGCGAAGATCGCAGAATATATTAACCCGTACTCAACGTCTAAGTTAACGCTGCAGAAGCGTGTCGTTCACGCATGCCTACTTGGCTTTGAGTATGCCGCTTACAACCGCATCCTTGCTCTTGAACCCGACAAAGTCGCCTCGGCATTTGAAGAGAAATACAAGAAGAGGATTGGCAGCGCCTGCCGTGTCATCGAGCGTCACTACGGCAAGCGTCTGCCGACTACCGCAAACCTACATCTGTTCCTTCTGCCGTTTCCATCTTTGAAGGTTTTCAGGGCGGCATTCTATGAGAAGCTGGGGGTAGTGGCATGAGCTTCGTCGATGGAATATGCAAGGTGATCAGCGGCGATCCACGCTTCGCGGCCGACTACGAGGCTGTATTACGTCAATCGATTTTAAGTGGCGCAGGCTTCGCTAGTGGCCCTGCGCTTGAAGAAGAGGTCCTGCGGCGGCTCCTTCAAAGTGCAACGATATTTGCGCAATCGGAAAACCCGGAATGGCGCCAGCTTGCATATCGCATATGTGTCGGATCGCTGGCCTATAGCGGGAATCTCACTGGGATCAGGGATGCGTCGAGGCTTATTTTTGCGCGTCTTGGAAATTACCCAGCGATAAAATTCGCGTTCAAGGGCGAGGTGGAGCCGAGGACGCTCACCGAAAGGGTCTTTTTTGAGATTCTCGACCGTCAAAGAGACAATACCGTGCGCATTGGTAAGCGCAGCGCCGTCCTTACCGACATGCAGCGGGCGGTCTGGGAAGCCTTGGCATCAGGCTCTTCGATGGCTCTTTCCGCGCCAACCTCGGCGGGCAAGTCGTTCGTGTTCCTAGCGTACATCGAACATCTCAAGCGAGCGCGTAAGAACGCCAACCTCGTCTATCTCGTGCCGAGCCGTGCCCTGATCAGCCAGGTTGCAACAGATTTGCGCGCAGCAAGCGTCGATAAGGCATTTGAGGTAACGACGGTCCCAATACTGGCAACGCCAACTGACTCGGGCACACCGATCTACGTGCTCACGCCGGAACGACTCCAAGTATTGTTTCATACAGCTCCCGACCTCAGATTCGACGTAGCGATCGTCGATGAGGCGCACCTTATCGGTGAGGGCTCTCGGGGAGTGGTCTTGCATTCAGTTTTGCAGGACTTGCAATCGCGTCATCCCGGCATGCAGTTCCTTTTCTCATCCCCACAAGTTCGAGAACCAGCAGTATTCGGCACAGTTGTCGGCAGCGAAAGCGTCAAGGTGCTCAAGACCAAAGACTCTCCCGTCGCCCAGAACATCATACTGCTGAACCGCAGAGTGGGCGACGACAAGAAGATCGATGCGCTTCTTTGGCGGGACGGTGAGAGGTTCCCCCTCGCGGAGATCGATGCCGCGATCCCGATCTACAATTCTCATGATGGGCTCGTGTATCTAAGTTGGGCTCTGGGAAAGGCCTCTCAAAGCCTCGTCTACGCTGTCGGTCCTGCGGCGTGTGAGGATATCGCTTTCAAAATCAAGGAGCTGTCGCAAGATCCGGCGGTTACTGAAAGCCCTCCTTCCTCCGGACCAATTGAGCTATCTAAACAGGTTCGCAAGGACCTAGCTGCCTTTGCAATGGAGGCGGTCCATCCGAGCTACGTGCTTGCTGAAACTGTTGTGGGCGGCGTCGGCTTCCACTATGGCCGCATCCCGCCGTTGCTAAGGGGCGCGGTTGAAAGTGCATTTGCCGACGGGCATCTCGATTACATAGTCTGCACTAGCACACTTCTGCAGGGCGTTAATTTGCCTGCGCGCAACGTGTTCATGCAGAACCCCCATAAGGGTGAAAAGAACCCAATCGAACCCGTCGATTTCTGGAACCTCGCGGGACGCGCTGGTCGCCTGGGCCGAGACTTCCAAGGGAACGTCTTCTTAGTCGATTACGATGAGTGGGAATCGAGTCCGCTGTCTGGGCCGAAAGATGAGCCCATCAAGCCATCGCTTGAGGTCACTCTGACCGACGCATCTGCCGAGTTGCTAGAGTATATAGCGGCCAGCGACCGTCCATCTGGCGAGTCACCGCATCTGGAAGCCGCCTTCTCAAAGCTCTTGCGTGACCATCGGCAGGGGCAACTGGACAACACCCTTGACCGCCTCAGCGGATTGTCGCCACAGACTCGCGCGGACATCACCTCTACCCTGGCAATCGCTGACAAAAAGATTGGCTTGGACGCAGAAACTCTTGCAGCCAGCCCACAAATTTCGGGGTACCGACAGCGAGAACTCTACGATTACATGGTCGAGAAGATAGAGAAAAAGGGTCCCGACTATCTAATCCCGCTGCATCCGAGCACAGAGTGGAAGGAAGCACTAGACAAGCTACGACCGGTTTTTGCGCGTGTGCATAAGTACCTTGAACTGAAGAGCGGCCAGCATCATCGGTATTGGGCTCCATTAGCACTTCGCTGGATGCGCGGTGAGCCATTACCGATGATCATCGAAGAGGCAATCAAGTACCACGTGAGACAAGGCAAGAAGCGATCCAGCCGGACGGTCATCCGAGAGGTTCTGACTGATGTGGAAAGCAGCCTCCGGTTCAAATACGTCAACATGCTGGGCTGCTACGGAGCCGTTCTGAAAGAAGCTTTGGTCGCAACCCGACACGGTTCTCATGTGGCGAAGATTCCGGCGCTACCCCTATATCTGGAGCTTGGGGCAGCGTCACAAACGATGATCCAGTTAATCAGCCTCGGACTCTCGCGCCATACGGCGCATGTCTTGTCTGACCTAACCATAAACAGGGATATGGATTTAGGATCAGCACGAGAGTTTCTCTCTCGGCTGAAACCAGAGACAGCAGGGCTATCTCCTTATGTTGAGGGTGAACTTAAACGAGTGCTTCAAAACATCTGAACAAGCGCGGGGATGAAGCGGGCAAGAGGAAAACTGGTCACGAATGCGAGTTCGTCTGCACGTCGCGTTGCAGGCTGCCGATGCAAAACTTAGGTCCGCTTCCCGCGCCTTGTCGACCAAAAGCCGCCATTCCGCTCCTGGCCCAATTTCCGCCGTTCGTTTGAAGTGCAGCCAATGTCCACTCACCGCCCGCTTCGAGGCAAACCAAGCAGCCTCCCCCCTTGCCCTGCCGGTTCCCCCTCTTTAGTCTCCCGCGCAACGAATCCAAACGGAGAAGCAGCAGATGAAATCACGCGCCGCGGTGGCCTTTCAGGCCGGAAAACCCCTCGAAGTCTGCGAGGTCGAGCTGGACGGTCCCAAGGCTGGCGAGGTTCTGGTCGAGGTCAAGGCCACCGGCA
>JAGRLM010000501.1 GCA_020441795.1 Nitratireductor sp. | reverse complement strand
CGTTCGAGATGGCGTCGCTCATCTCGCAGCCAAGCGAATCCAGCAACAGCACGAATTCATCACCACCAAAGCGGCTGACCGTATCGGTTGAGCCCACGCCCTGTTTCAGGCGCTTTGCCACCTGGCGCAACAATTCATCACCGGTTTCGTGCCCATGCGTATCATTGAGCGACTTGAAATTGTCGAGATCGATGAACAGGACCGCGCCATGCTCTTTGCGGCGGCGGCAAGCACCAATCATCTGTTCCAGGCGCTGGGTAAAGACACGGCGGTTTGGCAGCTCTGTGAGCGGATCAAAAAACGCTAGCTGGTGAACCTGCTCCTCGGCGCTCTTTCGAGCGGTAATATCCTGAATGCTGCCGTGCCAGACGATGCTTCCATCTTCCAGCTTTTCCGGCGTTGCAGTCAGCTCGATCCATTTCCAGGATTGGTCGCCCTGGCGGTAGCGGATTTCCTTGTGAATGATCTCCATCGTCCGAGCCGAGCGGTCGAGCTTTGTCAGATATTGTGACGCGTCGTCGGGATGCATTCTGTCCACATAGGTCTGCAGCCCACGGGTAGTGTTTGTATCAAGCTTGCCGAGCAGGCGCTCGAAACCGGGACTTGCATAGGTGCAGGAGAAATGGCCAGCAGGAGACTTTTGCAACTGGTACAAACCGCCAGACAGATTGTGCGCCAGTTTTTCCAGCTGCTTTTCCAGTTTCTGTCGTTCCATCTCGGCGGTGATCT
The DNA here is from genome assembly GCA_020441795.1 of Nitratireductor sp. Classification (GTDB taxonomy): domain Bacteria; phylum Pseudomonadota; class Alphaproteobacteria; order Rhizobiales; family Rhizobiaceae; genus BOKV01. Next base: position 4,607 of record JAGRLM010000501.1, on the reverse strand, counting down.
CGCGGATCGACCCTTCGTAAAACTCGACTTGCCCGTTGCGCGGGTTGCGCACAATGCGCGCGTTCTCAGAGATCCAGATGGGCTCGCGGGTCTTGTGGCGGTAGACTTGCGATACAAAATTGGCGACCGAGCCATGTTCGGCCAGCACTGCGCGAAATTCGTCGCGTCGGCCCGGATCGACATACCATTCACTGGCAATATCGTTGACATTGGCCAGCATTTCTTCGGCGCTGTCATATCCGTTGATTTTCACCAATGCCGCATTGGCATATAGCTGCTTGCCGTCAACCGAGGTGCGATAGAAGCCTTCTGCGAGGTTTTCCACGGTTGCCGTATTGCGCCATTCGCTTTCGCGCGCTGTCGCGGAAAGCCGGAAATAGCGCAATATCCACAGCAACAGCAATGCACCCATCACGAGGTTCGCTGTAATCAACCAGTGTGAGTTCACTGAAATGTTCCCCAACGCTTCATAAACGCCCATTGCTACCCCCGGTTTTCCGCGATTTTAGTATCCGGCAAGACACGCATTCCGGGATAAGGCGGTCGATAAAATTTTAGACAATGATAAGAAACCTGACAGTAAACCAAGCGGTTGGTTAATGCGTCGTTTGCAAAACAGGGAATGGCGAGGCACGGGAATGGAAAGTGAGTTGCCGGTAAGCCGCCAATTGCCGTAAGTATGCGGACCTGCTGAAAAAGGGCGCAAATCATGTCTGCCAAATTGTCCGTCAATCTCAATGCAATCGCCATGCTGCGCAACCGGCGCGATTTGCCCTGGCCATCCGTTACCGGGATTGGCGCCATTGCGCTTGAGGCGGGTGCTTCCGGACTGACGGTGCATCCGCGTCCAGACCAGCGCCATATCCGCTTTTCCGATGTGCCAGCCATTCGCGCCCTGATCGATGATCGGTTCGCGGGCTGCGAATTCAATATCGAAGGCTATCCCACGGATGATTTCCTGGCATTGTGCATTGCCAATGAGCCGGAGCAGGTAACGCTGGTTCCAGATGACCCTTCACAGCCTACTTCCGACCATGGCTGGGATTTTCTTGTCCATGGTGCAATGCTGGCGGATGTGGTGGCGCGGCTGAAAGACCGCGGAATTCGGGTTTCGCTGTTTTGTGATCCGGATGCCGGGCCGGACATGATCGCGCGCGCCAGGGAGACGGGTGCTGACCGTATCGAATTGTATACCGGTCCATATGGTGGATGCTTCGATGACCCGATCGAAGGGCAACGGCAATTGAACATGCTGGCCTCCACGGCAGGCTTTGCGCGCAGCGCTGGCCTTGGGGTGAATGCCGGGCATGATCTCACTGTCGACAACCTGCCGGCGCTGGCAAAGGCCATTCCCGATCTCAAGGAAGTCTCGATCGGCCACAACCTGACCGCTGATGCGCTGATATTCGGAATGGCGGAAACGGTGAGGCGGTTTGTGCGGGCATTGGAGGTGAAATGAGCAAGCCAACTGAATTTACAGGTTTCGGCAAGGAATCCTTGAAATTCCTCAAGGCGCTCGGCTTTCATCAGAACCGCGAATGGTTCCACGAAAACAAGGCGATCTATGATGCCGAGATCAAACTGCCGATGGGTGATCTGGTCGAGGACCTGAGCGAACGGCTTGCGGCAAAGAAAATTCCCCTCAAGGGTGACCGCAAGAATTCGCTCTACCGGGTCAATCGCGATGTCCGTTTTTCGAAGAACAAGGACCCCTATGTGACGCATGCAAGTGCCATGCTGACGCGCTCTGGCACCAAGAAGGACAATGGCTTCCTCTATATGCATTATTCGAATGAGCGTGCCTTCATTGCCGCCGGGTTCTACGGCCTTGAGGGGGAGGAATTGCGGGCCTTTCGTGAACTGATCTGCCGCGAGCAGCAGACCATGGGCGGGCTTGTTTCGGCAATGGAGAAACAGGGCTATCGGCTTGAAACCGACGGCGCAATGAAGCGCAACCCGCGCGGTTTCGAGCAGGTGGACGACCCGCAATTGCAGGGCTGGGTCCGGTTGAAGAACCATGTATTCATGGAGGAACTGACACCGGAAATATTCCAGTCGCCGGAACTGGCGAAACGGATGGTGAAACTCGCTGAAAAAGCATTGCCATTTCTCGATTTTGGTTGGCGGGCAATCGGCAGCGTTCGCGACGAACCGCAAGCATGAAGGAACGGGCCTGACTTGGCGACTGACGAGATTGCAATCTGCGGTGCGGGTGTTGCGGGTCTGGCGCTTGCGCTCTTTCTCAGCAGGGCGGGGAAGCGGCCGGTAATCTTCGAGAAGTTTGAAAGGCCGAAACCGGTTGGCTCAGGTCTGATGTTGCAGCCGACCGGGTTGGCAGTCATGGAAGCGCTTGGTCTTGGGCAAGTTATCCGGTCGCGCGGCTCGCGGATTGACACGATATTGGGGCGCGACAGCGCATCTGGCAGGACTGTCCTTGACGTTCGCTATGCGGCATTGGGCAATTCCGGGAATGGCCTTGCGGTGCAGCGCGCGGCACTTTTCGATACGCTGTGGCGAGCGGTGCAAGATGCCGGCATCGAAATCGAGACTGGGGTCGAGGTTGCGGATATCGATGCGGGCGAAGCCGTTTCGTTGATCGATATCGGTGGCAAATCCCATGGCCGGTTCGATCTGGTAGTGGATGCGACAGGCGCACATTCGCATCTGCTGGGACATGCCCGCTATCCTGCACGACCGCGACCATTGCCATTCGGGGCATGGTGGGTGACGCTCCCCTGGCAGGATGAGGGATTCGACCGGCATGCACTGTTGCAGCGCTATCGCCGCGCTGCCGTGATGATCGGGGTGCTGCCGACCGGGGACAGGGGCAAGGGGATGGAGGCTGCCTTTTTCTGGAGCCTGCGGCGAGATCATGTTGCCGCACAGATGGCTCAGGGGCTGGAGTCATGGAAAGACACGGTTCGTGGCCATTGGCCGGAAGCGCAGGCCTTTCTCGATCATGTATCGGATTTTGGGCAATTGACATTCGCAGCCTATGGGCACCACACATTGCGGGTACCGGCGGGGCGCGGAGTTGCGTTTATTGGTGACGCTGCCCATTCCACCAGTCCGCAATTGGGGCAGGGGGCCAACATGGCCCTGCTCGATGCAGCGGCACTCGCCCATGTCCTTGGCCGTTTCGCCAACACCGAGGAGGCATTGCAGGAATATGCGCGGCTGCGCTATCGCCATATCCGCCTCTTCCAGGCGATGTCATATCTGTTCACGCCGTTCTACCAGTCCGACAGCGTGGCGCTGCCGCTGATCCGCGACTGGCTGGTGCCACCGGCAGCGCAAATTCCGCTGTTCCAGCGCATGTTGGCGCGAATGGTGTCGGGCACGTTCATCGATCCATGCAAGGGGTGGGAATTGCCGTGACTATTCGCCAGCGGCAAGCCTTGCGCCCGCGCCCAATGCCTTGAGCTTGCCGACGGCCACATGGCGCGGCAGCGGAGCCATGCCGCAATTGGTGCAGGCAATGATGCGCTGCGGATCGACAAAGGCGCTTGCTGCCTCGATGCGTCTTGCAACATCCTCCGGCGTTTCAATCTCGTTGGTGGCAACGTCGATGACGCCGACCATGACGTCCTTGTTCGGCAAGAGGCGCATCAGTTCCGGCGGAACCTTCGAGTTGGCGAATTCCAGCGAAACCTGGTCAATCGACGAGGCATCCAGTGTCGGGAAAAAGGATTCATACTGGCGCCACTGCTCGCCAAGCGTCTTCTTCCAGTCGATATTGGCCTGGATACCATAGCCATAGCAGATATGGACGGCAGTCTTGCATTTGAGGCCACGTTTGGCGCGCTCGAGTGCTGCCACGCCCCATTCTGCGGCCTCAGCGGTGAAGGCGTTGAAGGCGGGCTCGTCAAACTGGACGATGTCTGCGCCTGCGGCCTCAAGATCTCTTGCCTCCTCGTTGAGCAAGTCGGCAAAGGCCATGGCCATGTCGACGCGGCTGCCATAATGGCCGTCGGCAATGGTGTCGCAGATCGTCATTGGTCCCGGCATGGTGAACTTGACCATGCGGGTGGTGTGGGCACGGGTGAATTCGGCCTCCGCCTTGTGGATCGGATATTTCCGCTTCACAGGGCTGGTGACGGTTGGAACATCCACGACATAGCGGTCGTTGCGGATGCCCATCTTGGTCTTCACGTTCCAGTCGATGCCTGCGACATGCTCCAGAATTCCATGGACGAAATGAATACGGAACTGCTCGCCTTCACAGATCGTGGAAAGGCCCGCATCTTCCTGTTCCTTGATCCAGATGAGGGCTGCGTCACGCTTTGCCTGTTCGAGGGCATCGCCCTGCAATTGCCACTGTGCCCAGAGCTTTTCCGGTTCGGCAAGCCATGCTGGCTTGGGCAGGCTTCCGGCGGTTGCGGTGCGGATCATGTGTTTCCCCTCCTGTGTTTCAAATTCACCTTTAACGCGGTTGCCGGCAATTGCAATCTGGTGAGGAACGCGGCAATAGGTCAGCATGACATATGCGATTGGCAATATCCCGGTGCACGAAACCGGTTGGACGGTCGAGGGCCTGCGGATTGCGGGGCTTTGTTTCGGGCCGGATACCGGAACCCCGATACTGGCGCTGCATGGCTGGCTCGACA
>JAGRLM010000500.1 GCA_020441795.1 Nitratireductor sp. | reverse complement strand
AAAACCGATTCAGCTATCCACAGCTATCTGGAATTAGGTTTCGCAAACTGGGGAAAATCAGGAAAAATGATTCAATGTCAGGCAGCGACTCTTGCCACAGAGTCCACCCCCCGATAGTTTCGAAAACGTTAACGGGAAGGCATCCGCGGCGGATCATCCCCGACAGCAAGACATTTCAAGATGATGTCGTTTGCCGGACTGAAACCGGCACAATAGTTGGTATTGCCTTTTGACAGGGCGCAGCACCGCATGGCCGAAGACGGCGAGGAACCTAATGTCCTGGACTGATGAACGCGTAGAACTTCTCCGTAAATTGTGGATGGATGGGCTGAGCGCTAGCCAGATTGCTGCCGAACTCGGCGGTGTTACCCGCAACGCGGTGATTGGCAAGGTACACCGGCTCGGACTTTCGGGTCGGGCGAAATCCTCGTCTCCGCAAAACGTCAACCGGCAGAAGCGGGTTGCGCGTCCAAGCCCGGCAGCACAGCCAGCGCGCCCGGCACGCAGTGGCCAGCGTTCCTTGTCCGAACCGCAAATGGTGGTTCGCGCCGAGATCGGGGATATGGCATCCGCGCCACAAAATCTTACAGCGCCAGAACCGCTCAGGCTGGACCTAACGCAGCTTGGTGAATCCACCTGCAAATGGCCAATCGGCGATCCGGCGACAGAGGACTTCTATTTCTGCGGACACAATTCCAAGGATAGCGGACCCTATTGCGCCTATCATGCGCGCGTTGCTTATCAGCCGGTCACAGACCGCAGGCGCGAACGTCGCGCCTGAGCGGCAGGGCAGCGCTGCGCTTCAGCGCCGAGGCAATCGGGAATTGGCGATCGCGTATTGTCGATCCGCGTCAGTTCAGGAACTTGTCATCCAATGAATAGCCCGCACCGCGAACGGTTCGGATCGGATCCTTTTCGCGGCCGCGAATGATGGCCTTGCGAAGCCTGCCGACGTGAACATCAACCGTTCGCTCGTCGACGTAAATATCGCGTCCCCAAACACCATTGAGCAGTTGCTCGCGAGAAAATACCCTGCCGGGTGAGCGCATGAAGAATTCGAGGAGCCGGAACTCCGTTGGCCCAAGGCGCAATTCGCGTTCATTGCGATAGGCGCGATGCGAGGCCCGGTCCAGGGACAGATCGCCTGCCACCAGCCGGGCGGATACGGTTTCAGGGTTGGTCCGGCGCAGGATTCCCTTGACACGCGCCATCAGCTCGGGGACGGAGAACGGCTTCACCACATAGTCGTCGGCGCCCGTGGCGATGCCGCGGATCCGCTCGGATTCTTCACCGCGCGCTGTCAGCATAATGACCGGCAAGCGTTGTGTTTCCGTGCGCAAACGCAAGCGGCGGCACAACTCAATGCCGGAAAGCCCCGGCAGCATCCAGTCCAGCAACAGCAGATCGGGCACCTGCTCCTGCAAGCGCAATTCGGCATCATCTCCGCGCGTGATCACCTCGACCGCAAAGCCTTCCGCTTCGAGATTGTAGCGCAGCAGAAGCGCAATTGCCTCTTCGTCCTCCACCACCATGACCGTCGGATTCATTGCCCTGCCCCGTGCTGCAAGCCCTGGATTGCGATCGTCACTCAGGCCGTGTTCCATGTTTGGAAACCTCTGATTTGCCGGTAATGATATAGCGGATCGTCTCGGCCAGATTGGTTGCGTGGTCACCGATCCGTTCGATGTTCTTGGCGCAGAAAAGAAGCTGCGTGCAAAATGTGATGTTGCGCGGATCTTCCATCATGTAGGTGAGCAGTTCTCGGAACAGGGATGTATAGACCTGGTCGATCGCATCATCGCGCGACAGAACCAGATTGGCTTTTTCCACGTCCTTGTTGACATAGGCGTCAAGGGCATCCTTGAGTTGCTCAAGGGCCAGGCCAGTCAGATGCTCCAGACCGCGCACGAGCTTCTTGGGATGGGTAAATTCGGTGATTTCCTTGGCGCGTTTGGCAATGTTCTTGCCCATGTCGCCGATGC
>JAGRLM010000050.1 GCA_020441795.1 Nitratireductor sp. | reverse complement strand
CCAGGCATGGCGAAAGGCCAGTTGGTTGAGGGCATTTCCGGTTCACGACTTGAAGCCGGGGAATACCGGGAGAATTTTGCGGATTTGCATCCGCCGCTCGACAAACACGAAGCCCTTGTTGCTGCTGATCGATGCTACTTCTGCCACGATGCGCCCTGCATGACGGCTTGTCCCACCGCAATCGACATTCCCATGTTCATCCGCCAGATCGCGACCGGCAATCCGCTGGGCTCGGCAAAGACCATTTTCGAGCAGAATATTCTGGGCGGCATGTGTGCCCGGGTATGCCCGACCGAAACCCTTTGCGAGCAGGCCTGCGTGCGGGAGACAGCAGAAGGCAAACCCGTCAATATCGGCTTGTTGCAGCGCTATGCGACTGACACTGCCATGCAGCAGGGCAAGCAGTTTTTCGAGCGCGCCGCCCCGACAGGCAGGAAAATAGCAGTGATTGGTGCAGGACCTGCGGGCCTTGCCTGCGCGCATCGCCTCGCCATGCATGGCCACGATGTCGAGATATTCGACGCGAAAAAGAAACCCGGCGGCCTCAACGAATATGGGATTGCCGCCTACAAGTCGGTGGACGATTTTGCCCAGGCCGAAATCGATTACATTACTGCAATCGGTGGCATCACCATTCACAAGGGCAAGGCACTGGGCAAGAACATCAAGCTTGATGATCTGAGGGAAAAATTCGACGCAGTCTTTCTGGGCATTGGCCTTGGTGGCGTCAATGCACTGGGCGCCAAGGGAGAAAAGAACGAGGGCGTTTCGGATGCCATCGAGTTCATTGCCGATCTGAGACAGGCGAAGAACCTTGCAAAGGTGCCGGTAGGGCGTCGGGTGGTTGTGATTGGCGGCGGCATGACCGCAATTGATTGCGCCGTGCAGGCAAAACTGCTGGGCGCTGAAGAAGTCACCATCTGCTATCGCCGCGGCAAGGATGCGATGAAGGCTTCCGAATTCGAGCAGGACCTTGCCGCATCAAAAGGCGTGAATATCCGCCATTGGCTGCAGCCCGTCTCGATCGTCGCGAAGTCGGGCAAGGTCACCGGAATCAAGCTTGAATATACGCAGGAAAAGAAGGGCAAACTGTCGGGCACCGGCGAGATGCTGACCATTGCCTGCGACCAGGTTTTCAAGGCGATCGGCCAGACCCTGCTTGCCGGCGAATTCGGCAAGGCGGGTCCAAAAGTCGACAAGGGCAAGATCAAGGTGGACGCGGAAGGCCGCACATCGCTGAAGGGCGTTTGGGCTGGCGGCGACTGCGCAACCGGTGGCGACGATCTTACAGTATCCGCCGTGGCCATGGGCCGCGATGCGGCGGAAAGCATTCACGCCAGCCTGTCCTCGAACGGACGCTGACAAGCGGAGGGTATGAAATGGCAGACATTCGCAACAATTTCGTAGGTATCAAGTCGCCCAACCCGTTCTGGCTGGCATCGGCGCCGCCCACCGACAAGGCCTATAATGTCGAGCGCGCCTTCAAGGCCGGATGGGGTGGCGTCGTATGGAAGACACTGGGCGAGGAAGGTCCGCCAATCGTCAATGTCAACGGCCCGCGCTATGGCGCCATATGGGGTGCTGACAGACGGCTTCTCGGCCTCAACAACATAGAATTGATCACTGACCGCGACTTGCAGACGAACCTCCGCGAGATCAAGCAGGTCAAGCAGAACTGGCCGGACCGGGCAATGATCGTGTCGATCATGGTTCCTTGCGAGGAAGCGTCCTGGAAGGCGATACTCCCGCTGGTCGAGGAGACTGGCGCGGATGGCATCGAACTCAATTTCGGCTGCCCGCATGGCATGTCCGAGCGCGGCATGGGAGCCGCTGTCGGCCAGGTTCCTGAATATATCGAGATGGTTGCCCGCTGGTGCAAGGCGAACACCCGCATGCCGGTAATCGTGAAACTCACGCCGAACATCACCGATATCCGGTATCCCGCCCGCGCGGCCAAGGCTGGTGGAGCCGATGCCGTATCGCTCATCAACACCATTTCATCCATCACCTCGGTTGATCTCGACAGTTTCAGCCCCGAACCCTCTATCGACGGCAAGGGCAGCCATGGCGGATATTGCGGCCCGGCGGTCAAGCCGATTGCCCTCAACATGGTGGCCGAGATCGCCCGCGATTCCCAGACACGAGGTCTGCCGATTTCCGGCATAGGCGGCGTGACTACCTGGCGAGATGCGGCTGAATTCCTGACGCTGGGTGCCGGCAATGTGCAGGTCTGCACCGCCGCCATGACCTATGGCTTCAAGATTGTCGAGGAGATGGTCGAAGGTCTGAAGAACTGGATGGATGAAAAGGGCCATGCGACGCTGGAAGATTTCCAGGGCAGGGCGGTGCCCAACGTCACCGACTGGCAATATCTGAACCTCAATTATGTGACCAAGGCGCATATCAATCAGGATCTTTGCATTTCCTGTGGGCGCTGCCACATCGCCTGCGAAGACACTTCGCATCAGGCGATTACATCCATGATGGATGGAAAACGCCATTTCGAGGTGATCGAGGAAGAATGCGTTGGCTGCAATCTTTGCGTCAATGTCTGTCCGGTCGAGGAATGCATCACCATGGTTCCGCTGGCTGCTGGCGCACTGGACAAGCGCACCGGCAAGAAGGTCCAGAAGAAATATGCCAATTGGACCGAGCATCCCAACAATCCGTCGGCAAAGCAGGCGGCAGAATAGAGCGTTGTTTGCTCCACCAACCTCCCGGTTGGAGTACAAGGACGGGGCGGCTTGCAAGGCGGGTCGCCCCACTCCTTTTTGGGGCAGCGGCAGCAATACATGTCTTGACGAGATGGCATCATGAAACTTCACAACGCAGCACTCGCGACAGGCCGGGAAAAGCTGCTTGGGCATCTGGCAATGCTGCTGTTTGCAGCGCTCATTGCCGGGTCGTTCTCACTGGGCCACAAGGCGGCGCCCCATATCGGCGCGGCAGCGCTCAATGCCATACGCTTCGTTCTGGCAACCGGCCTGATGGCTGGATTGCTGTTGCTGCTGCGGCCACGGGATATGCGACTCCCAGGCTCGCTCTGGCGGTTTGCCTTGCTGGGCGGACTGATGGCGATCTACTTCGTGCTTATGTTCGTCGCCCTCAAAATTACCGATCCGGTATCAACCGGGGCGGTTTTCACCCTCATACCGCTGATGAGTGCCGGTTTCGGCTGGCTCTTCTTGCGACAGCGCACCCGCGCCAGTGTCCTTGCTGCACTTGTCGTTGGAGCCGCCGGTGCCGTGTGGGTCATCTTTCGCGGCGACCTAGCAGCAATCCTCTCGTTTGATGTCGGCAAGGGCGAGATGATCTTTTTTTTTGGTTGCATGGCTCATGCCGCCTATGCGCCCTTGGTCAGGCGGCTGAACCGTGGGGAGCCGGTATTACAGTTTACCGTCTTTACGCTTGCCTCCAGCATGATCTGGATTGTTCTGGCCGGTTCTGGTGAATTGGCGGCTACTTCCTTTTCCGACCTTCCCGCAATTGTCTGGCTGGCAATCGGCTATCTCGCGATCTTCACAACTGCGGGAACCTTTTTCCTACTGCAATTCGCCTCGCTCCGCCTTCCCGCATCCAAGGTCTTGGCCTATGGTTATCTCACGCCCGCTTTCATTATTGTGCTGGAAGGCTTGTCGGGCCATGGCTGGGTAACATGGAATGTTGCCATTGGTGCTCTGGTTACGGCTGCCGCGCTGGTTGCCATGGCGATCGCCCCGGACAAATGATGCAAAGCTGCAATGCATGACATACAGGCTTTTCAACAAGGTGCTTTGCCTTGTGAGAAAAATGTCATTTAATCCAGCTATCAGCCGGTAGACCGGACAGACCGCCGGAATGCCATTCTTTCAACAGGAGAACCAGATGATGCGATTCACGAAGCTCATGAGGACAATCGGCGTTTCTGCCGTGCTGGGCCTTGCCCTTTCTGCCACGGCACTTGCCGAAAGCGTCAAGGTTACATTCGTTCTGACCAACGACACCTACGAGATGAACGAGGAAAAGGGCCGCGGCGGTTTTCCTCGCCTGGCTTCGGTGATCAAGCAGGAACGTGCTGCAAACCCCAACACCCTTTTCGTTCACGCGGGTGACCTGTTGTCTCCCTCGCTGTTTTCAGGCTTTGACCAGGGCGAACACATGATGGTGCTGACCAACATGGTCGGCATTGACGTCATGGCGCCCGGCAACCACGAATTCGACTTCGGCAAGGATGTCGCGATGAAGCGGCTTTCCGAATCGAAATATCCCTGGCTTGCCGCCAACATGACCCAGGCCGACGGTTCACCGGTTCCCGGTATCAATGCCACGATGATGAAGGAGTTTGGCGGCGTCAAGGTCGGTATCATCGGCCTTGCCGAGGAAACCACGGACGTGCTTTCCAGCCCCGGCGACCTGAAATTCTCTTCCGCCGTCGATGCGGCTTCTGCCAAGGCCAAGGAACTGAAGGAAGCGGGAGCTGATTTTGTTGTGGCCATCAACCACAACATACGCGAAATCGGTCAGAAGCTGGTGGATGGCGCGGTCGTCGATCTCACGCTCAACGGCCATAACCATGATCTGTGGCTGTTCTACAATGGCCGCTCTGCTGCCATCGAATCCGGCTCCGATGCCCATTACGTGACCTCGGTTGATGTGACTTTCGACGTCTCCGAAAAGGACGGCAAGCGCTCTGTCAAATGGTCACCGAATTTCCGCATCACCGATACCGCAACCGTAACGCCGGATGAGGAAGTGGCTGCCAAGGTTGCTTCCTACGAAAAACAGCTGGATGAGGAACTGGGCGTTGAACTGGGTTCGACCAGCGTCTCGCTCGACAGCCGCAAGGCTTCCGTTCGCAGCCAGGAAACCATGATGGGCAATCTCGTTGCCGATGGCATGAGAAAGGCCGTGGGTGCTGATATTGCGATTACCAATGGCGGCGGCATTCGTGGCGACAAGGTCTATGACGCTGGTGCCAAACTGACCCGCAAGGACATCCTCACAGAACTGCCATTCGGCAACAAGACGCTGATGATCGCCCTTACCGGCGAACAGGTGAAGGAAGCGCTGGAAAATGGTGTCAGCCAGATCGAAAAGGGTGCAGGCCGTTTCCCGCAAGTGTCAGGCGTGACCTTCTCGGTCGACACTTCAAAGGCACCGGGCGAGCGCGTATCCGAAGTGATGGTCAATGGTGCCGCTCTCGACATGGCTGCCACATACAAGGTCGCAACCAATGACTACATGGCCCGCGGCGGTGATGGCTATTCCGTGTTCAAGGGTGGCAAGTTGCTGGTCAACCTCGAATCGGCCAAGCTGATGGCCAATGACGTCATGGCCTATGTGCGCGAAATTGGTGAAGTGAAGGGTTCCGACCCGCGCATCACGATCAAATAATGTTGCGCAAATCCAAAGCGAGGGGCG
>JAGRLM010000499.1 GCA_020441795.1 Nitratireductor sp. | reverse complement strand
TTTCGCCGTAATCACGGGTAACTTCAACCGAAATGCTGTCGGGAATGACTGTTCCTTCCAGCGAATGAACACGATGCAGGATGGCTTCCGCAACCGTAACCGCATTGGCCCCTGCCCGCTTGGCGATGGCGAGGGTGACGGACGGCACCCGTTCGACCGCACCCGCCTCACCGCGACGCATGGTCGATACCAGCAGGTCCTCCGAACCGGAAGCGAGCGTCACATCAGCCACGTCGCGCACATAGACGGGCCGCCCGTCACGCGTTGTCAGCAACAGATTGCCAATGTCAGTAGGCGATTGCAGTGTTTCGCCAGCCGCAAGCTCGATTTGCTCCCCATTGGAACGAACCATGCCTGCCGGAAATGCCCGGTTTGCGCCCTGCACCTTGCCCGCAAGTTGTTGCAGCGTCACGCCGAACAAGGCCAGGCGGCGAGGATCGGGCGCAATGCGGATCAGTTCCTGACTTTCTCCAACAAGGAATGTAAGGCCGACATCATCGATCTTGGAAATCTCCGCCCGCAATTCGCGCGCGATCCGGGTGAGGTCATTGGCTGTCATTGACGCCGCTGCATCGTCACGGGGGGAAAGGGTCAGCGCCACAATCGCAACATCGTCAATTCCGCGTCCGACGATCAACGGCTCGGGAATGCCGACCGGAATGCGATCGAGATTGGCCCTTACCTTGTCATGCACGCGCAGGATCGCTGAATCCGCCGATGTTCCCACCTTGAAGCGGGCTGTCACCATCACCTTGTCATCGCTGGTCTGGGAATAGACATGCTCCACCCCGTCAATGCCCTTGACGATGGTTTCCAGCGGCTCCGAGACGAGTTTGACGGCATCTTCTGCCTTCAGGCCATCGGCGCGCACATGGATATCCACCATCGGCACCGAAATTTGCGGCTCTTCCTCACGCGGCAAGGTAATGAGCGCAATGATGCCGAAGGCAAAGGCCGCAATCAGGAAAAGCGGGGTCAGCGGCGAGACGATGAAGCCGCGCGTGATCCGCCCGGCTATGCCAAGCGCACCTTCCTCGCGATTATCCGTGCCGGGTTTTTCGTTGTTCTTGGACAAACTCATTTGGCAACCACCTTGTCGCCGGCATTGAGCCCGGAAAGAATTTCGACATTGGCTGTGCCATCAAGCTCGACAGGTTCGCCAAGAATGACGACCCTCTCGCTTTCGCCGCTCTCCGCCTCAACTGTCACAAAATCAAGACCGGAACGGGTGGATACGGCTGATTGCGGAACGAAAAGCGCCTTGCGTTCGCCGACCGGCACCTCCACCAGCAGCCTTGCGTCAACATAAGTTGTATCAAGACCTTCCACCTCGACATCGGCGATGACGCGACCATTCTCGATCTGCGGATAGATCTTGGCCAGCCGCCCAACCTGCTCTCCCTTTGCGCTTTGGATACGAATGGCGACATCTGCCTTGAGTGAAGCCGCATGGCGTTCGGGAATTGCCAGCCTCAAAAAGACCCCGCCACCGCCGATGGTCGCCACCGGCTCGCCGCCCATGATGACCGCACCCCGCGTTACCGGCACCTTCAGCACACGTCCATTTGCCGGGGCAAGCACCTCACCCTCGGCACCTTGCTGCACCAGAACTGCGCGCTGCGCCTGTGTCGCTGTAATCTGGCCACGCACCACATCCACTTGCGTCTGCAACTGGTCAACCCGCTGGCGCGTCATGACGCCCTTGCCGACCAGGTCATTGCCACGCTTCAAATCCGCTTCGGCCGTATCCAATTGCGATGACAGTGCCTGCAACTGGGCATCAATGGCAGCAATCTGGAACGCCAATTTGTCATCACGGACCGTGGCAATCTTTTCACCTGCCTTGACTTCATCGCCTTCGGTGACAAGCAGTTCAACCACCACACCGCCAATCCGAGCCCTCGCAGGCACCATGTCGCGCGCTTCCACGCGGCCATAGACAGCCTTCCACTCAGTGACATTGCTGTCCTTGAGAACAATGGTCTCAGCCCCTGCTATCGTAGTTGATATGAGAAGCGCTGTTAGCGTGATCAGGATTGGGCGCATGTCGGACCTTCCGTGGATTATTACCTCTGGCCCATATATATTAGCTTTTACTAATGTTCAAGCCCGACAAACGCCGTGCCGAAAAGCAAAGGGCCACATGCTGAGCATGCGGCCCTCAAATTTCTTCAACCTTGATCAGGATCAGGCGCGGGCTTCTTTTTCCGGCTTCTTTTCCGCATAGATGTAAAGCGGCCGCGCATTGCCATTGACCACTTCCTCGGAAATCACCACTTCCTGGACACCGTCAAGCGATGGCAGGTCGAACATGGTGTCGAGAAGAATCGCTTCCATGATGGAGCGAAGTCCGCGGGCACCGGTCTTGCGTTCGATCGCACGCCTTGCGATGGCACGCAGTGCATCTTCCTGGAATGAAAGCTCTACGCTCTCCATTTCGAAGAGGCGCTGATACTGCTTCACGAGCGCGTTTTTCGGCTCGGTCAGAATCTGCAGCAACGCATCCTCGTCAAGGTCTTCAAGCGTGGCCAGAACCGGCACACGACCGACAAATTCGGGAATCAGTCCGAATTTCAGCAGGTCCTCCGGCTCCACTTCGCGGAACAATGCCCCGGTCTTGCGGTCTTCGGGCGTTGCAACATGGGCACCAAAGCCGATGGAAGTCTTGCGACCACGATCCGAGATGATCTTGTCGAGACCGGCAAATGCGCCACCGCAAATGAACAGGATATTGGTCGTGTCAACCTGGAGGAATTCCTGCTGCGGATGCTTGCGCCCGCCCTGCGGCGGCACGGAAGCAACCGTGCCTTCCATGATCTTCAGAAGCGCCTGCTGCACGCCCTCGCCCGAGATGTC
>JAGRLM010000049.1 GCA_020441795.1 Nitratireductor sp. | reverse complement strand
TCACCCGCTCGGGATGGGTGCGCGCCATTTCAAGCGCAATGAGCCCGCCCATTGAATGGCCGCAAATGACTGCCTTTTCACAGCCGACACTGTCCATGGCCGCAAGCACCCATTGTGTCATGGATGCGACGTCGCTGAGAGCGGCACCCCCGGTCAGATTGTGGCCTGGCATGTCGGGAGCCAGAACATTCCAGCCGTCATAGGAGAGCGCCCTTGTCTGCAAAACCCAGGAAAGATGGCTGGAGCCTGCACCATGCAAAAACACGATCCACGGCTTGTCCGGATCATGCTTGCGCCCGCCGGTTGACGCATAGGCCGGTATTCCATCGACTTCAAAATGCATTACATGGCCCCCGCTGCACGCGCGGCAATCTTCAGTGCCCGGTCAAAATCAGATTTCAGATCGTCGATATTTTCCAACCCGACCGAAAGCCGGATCATGTCGTCCGACAATCCTCCCGTCTTCATGTCCTCGGCCGAGATATGCGAATGCGTGGTCGAGGCGGGATGAATGACCAGTGTCTTGGCATCGCCAACATTTGCCAGATGCGAGGCGACCTGCACATTCTCGATGAAGGCAGCCCCCGCCTTGCGGCCACCCTTCACACCGAAGGCAATCACCGAGCCTGCCCCCTTGGGCAGCAGCCGTTGCGCCACGTCATGGTCTGGATGATCGGGCAATGAAGGATGGCGCACCCAACTCACCGCGTCATGGCCTTGCAGGAACGCGAGCAGGTCCGCCGTGTTGCGCATGTGTCGTTCCATGCGCAGCGGCAGCGTTTCGATGCCCTGCAGCAGCAGGAAGGCGCTGAGCGGAGCGAGCGACGGCCCGTAATTGTACATGGCTTCGGCGCGGATGCGCTGGGTCAGCGCAATCGGGCCGAACTCCTCCCAGAACACGATACCATCCAGCGCATAATGCGCAGCCGTCAGTGTCGGCCAGCGATTGTTGCCATCAGCGTCCAACTGGCCCCAGTCGAAATTGCCACCATCGACAATGGCACCGCCAATCGTCGTGCCATGCCCGCCCATCCATTTCGTTACCGAATGAATGACGACATTGACGCCATGATCAAGCGGCTTGAACAGATATGGCGTGCAGAAGGTCGCATCCATGACGACCGGTATACCTGCTTCTTTCGCGATCTTCACGATCGCCTCTACGTCCAGCACGTCAAGGCCCGGATTGCCGATCATTTCGCAAAACAGGAATTTGGTGTTCGGCCGGATCGCGGCTTTAAGGCCGGCATGGTCACGACCATGAACGAATGTCGTTTCAACCCCAAAGCGGGGCAGCGTGTTCTTCAGCAGGTTGATATTCGCACCATAAAGCTGGGCTGTGGAAACGATATGATCGCCCGCACTTGCCAGCATGGTGGCAACGCAGTGGAGCGCTGCCATTCCCGAAGCGGTCGCCACACAGGCAACACCGCCTTCCATCGCCGCAATGCGCTGTTCGAGAACAGCTACAGTCGGATTGGAAATCCGCGAATAGAGATGCCCGCCCTCTTCCATGTTGTAGAGTGCAGCCGCATGGCGCGCGTCTCGAAACACATAGGACGTGGTCTGGTGGATGGGAACAGCCCGCGAGCCGTGTTCGCTATCGGGCACATGCCCGGCATGGAGAGCCAGCGTCTCCAGATCATGAAACAATGCCATCTTTTTCGCAGTAATTTCCCTTGATGACGATGACTGGCTGCGTATAGCCGCCATCCGTCCGGTTGAAGGTAAAGGACGGCCATTCGCCATCCAGTGTGCATCCTGTCAGGCCGCATTGCCCGTTTGAATAGTATAATCCATCCTTGATGATCCAGCGCCCGTCGAACTTCTCGCCAGAGCGGATAACGCTGACCGATTTGCCCGACGGATCATAATAAACACACCCGAAATCGGGAGAAATGATCGAATTTCCCGAAAGCACAGTGCGCATCTCGGGTTCGGAAAGTGCTGCCGCCATCAGGGATGACGTGCCCAGCAACCAAAATGTCAAAACCCTGATGATCCACATTCCGGTCTCCGTCTGCCCCCGGCAACACCCCTGTGCTTGTTGCAACACAACAGCTTTTGCATTCCCAAGGCAAGCCCCGGATGGACTTCTCCACGCCCTGCCGTGAAATGGCCGGAATTTCTCCCGCAACTTACCCCGATTTGACCGATACCGCGCCTGATTTGACTGCAAATCTGCGCAAGTGTTGGGGAATGACGAGGAACGAGGGACCATCATGAAAATCCACGACTTTGCAAAAGACACCGAAAACGCATCGGACAATCAAACCGCTGCTGCGTCGCGTCAGTCATTGGCTTCGCTCGCAGCGGCAGCCTTCTTTGCGGGTGCGATGGCGCTCGTAAATCCGGCAATCGCCGGGGAATGCGACGCGACCACCGAGCTTGTCAGATCGGCAGCTCGCGACAAGGACCTCTCGAACGATCTCATGGCAAAGGTTGAAGTCGCATTGGAGCGCGCGCTGGACCGTCAGGCCGATGGCGATGATGCCGGATGCCTTTCCGAGCTCTCCGTGGCACGCCGTATTCTCGAAGGGTGATCAACCTTCAAACTGCGCCAGCCATGCCCGCATCGGACCGGGCATGGCCAGGTCTGTTTCTCCCGGCCCAAAGGCCATGATGTCTTCGAGTTCGCCGTCGCTTTTTTCGGAGCGGCAGAAATCCAGCATCTTCCGGCGCAGCGTTTCGGCAGTTTCCTCGAAGCGATATTCGCGGATCAGCGCCGCCACACCCCTGCCTTGCCACAGCAGATATCCCTGGCTTGCCCTCGCATCATTCAGATCAAGACCGGTCTCTTCCAGCACTTCGCGACGCATATTGCCGGCGAAATCTGCCATGCCATTGGTGAAATCTTCCCGCTCCATCGAACCCGAGGGAAAATAGATGCCCCCTGCATTTGCCGTATGGGCAGCCATCCGCCCCATGATGGCCTTTCCGTCACCGGAAATGATGGCGGGTGCAGCATAAAAATGCAGCGCCACTGCCCGACCATCCCCCTTTGGACCCTTGAGCCAGTGAAGCAGGGTCGCATAATCGACCTCTCGGCAAACCGCGCTGAAAACCCCGTCATGGACACTCCAGCTTTCCGCCAGTACCGTTCGCCCATTGTAGAGCGCCGGATTTTCAGCCTGCAAACGCTGCCAGGTGACTGCAATGGCGTCGTGATTTTCCACCTCGAACGGATGCAGGCCCTTGACCAGAATTGCCTGGGCATTCGACAGGTGAAGGACTTCGTTGCTCATGTCATGTTGAGCGTTACGGCAACGGGACAGTGGTCGGAGGCCTTGGGTCTATCCCAACCGATACGCGGATAGCGCTCAACCTCCTGTCCGGGCGGAAACGGCGTTCTCCACGGCTGGCCATTGCGGATGATCGACGGGCTGGCCTTCGGGTTGCGCTCGGCAAGCGAAGGCGAGGCAAGGATGTAGTCAAGCTGGCACAGATGCTGTTCCTGCAGGCCGCGCGAATGATAGAGCGTCCAGCGATCCATCGGCTCCAGCCGTTCAGCCAGGTTGACGGAAAACCCGTCCGAGACCAGCGGGTCAAAGCCAGCCTTTTCCTCCCGCACATGCGAGTAGCTGTAGCCCGAATGCCGGTCACCAGCCACCGTGATCTTTTCGCGGTAATCATTCATGTCACCGCAAATGAGCCAGCGCTTGTTGGCAGTCTTGCCCTGGAACTTTCCTTCAACGATCCGCCGGACAGTGCGCGCCTCGGCGAGGCGGATCGGCATGGTCAGTTCCCTGCCCTCGATACCGTTCTTGGCAGGACCCATGGATTTGAGATGAACGACAAACAGCGAAATCGGCTTGCCGCCAACCCTGAGATCGATCTCCAGGCAATCGCGGCGGAACACCCGTTCATGCGGCAATTCCCCGATTTCCTTCAATTCCCTGTTGAAGACACCCGCACTTTCATAGGTATATTGGGCATGGCTCTGCAGGCTGACGAATTCGATTTCGTCGCCATCAGCGGTTTCGTCGCGGGTCATGACCGCGACATCGATACCGCGCCCGTCATTTCCCTCGACGAGATATTTGCGCATATAGCCAGCGCCCGCCATCTTGAAGAGATAGCCATATTCGAAGGACTGCAATGCAGACAGGTTTTCCACTTCCTGCAGGCAGATGATGTCGGCATTGGTGTCACTGATGGCAAGTGCCGTGAGTTGCATCTTGTCATCAGCATGGGCGATGACGCGCGCCTGTTCCAGATCCCTGAACTGCTGCTCGTCCTTCACATCGATCATCTGCAAGGTGCGGTCACGCCGCAACTCGTTGCGATAGCCCGAAAAGTCAAAGCGCTGCATCAGGTTTTCGGCGTTGAAGGTGGCAATGCGCAGGGCCATGAACAACTTTCTGAAATTGCTTGCAGGAATCGGTGCAAGCCTAGAGCATGTGGCACCAGCGCTCAACTCATGGCGGAGAACCTGCTGGCAGGCTTCGATTCCTGCCGCATGTCAGACGAACCTGATGCCCGCCTCGTCTTTCAATCGCCACACGATGCGCATCTTGCGTTCCTGCGACTTGCCGGTTTCGTCCTTGAACACAGCCACGCCTTCATGGGGAAGACCATGCGGCTCCGCCAACCTGATCTTTGCACCATTTGAATTGATATCACGAATGACGGCTTCGGCTTTCAGTGTACCGCCATTGAAGGACAGCAATGCCGGTCTGAGCGTACGATTGCGCCGCTCGCCGCGTCGTTCTTCCGCCATGACGACGGACCCCATGCCTGCCTTGAAACTGGGTGTAGCATCCTGTGCTGCAGTTGCGCCCGCGCCAACCAGATTGTTCCCTTTTGAGACAGATGTACCAAAAAAGCTCATTTTTCCTGCCTTTCCTCGTAACAGATTTCCTGTGGGGAAAAGACAGCAATCCTTGTGCCGAATGATCCATCATCAAGCGGATGGCAAGGAAGCAAAAGCTCAAATTTCGCTGCTGACCAACCTGCCAAGCCGCATCATGCCTTCATTGATCTTTGCCGAATCGGCGCAGGAGAAGCTGAGCCGGATCATGTTGGCACCGCTTCCATCCGCGTAAAATGCCTGTCCAGGGACGAAGGCCACACGCTCGCTCTCCAGTGATTTTGCCAGCAACCTGGCGCCATCCATGGCCTGCGGAAGCGCTACCCAGACAAACATGCCACCCGCCGGTTGGGTCCAGCTGACGCCGGCTGGCATGAACTTCGCAAGCGCATCCAGCATCGCATCGCGCCTCGCCCCATAGGCCGCACGTATCTTTGCGACCTGTGCATCGAACCCGTTTCGCGCCACTTCGTGAATGGCCATCTGGTTGATCGTCGCGCTGTGCAGGTCCGCGGCCTGTTTCATCAGCACCATTTTGCGTATGACAGTGCTGGCAGCCACCACCCAGCCAACCCGCAAGCCGGGAGAAAGCGTCTTGGAAAAGCTGCCGCAATAGATCGTGCGCGTCTTTTCGATGTCACCGCCATGACGCGCGAGATCAAGCGACAGTATTGGCGGCACTGGTTCCCCGCCATAGCGCAAGGCCTGGTAAGCACCATCCTCGATAACCGCAATGTCGAGCGCCTCGGCGAGGTCAAGCAAGCGGTTGCGTCCCGCCTCTCCAAGCGTCTCGCCGGTCGGATTGGCAAAATCCGCAGACAGATAGGCAAACTTCACCTTGCCGCCCTTTTCAGACGCAGTCGCGGCAATGGCTGCCGGATCGCGATTGGCCATCACGTCGAGACGATCATAATTCGGCTCATAGGCGTTGAACGCCTGCAAGGCACCCAGATAGGTCGGCCAGCCGACAAGGGCGGTATCACCGGGGGAGAGAAACAGTTTTCCCAGATAGTCCAGCGCCTGTTGTGAGCCGGAAGTGATGAGAATGTTTTCAGCCGTGCAGGCAATGCCGATGGACGCCATGTGCTCCGCCAGCCACTGGCGCAACGGCAGATAACCTTCGCTGACCGAATATTGCAACGCGCTGCCTGCCACAGAGCTGCGCAAAACGCCGGAATAAGCGGCATCAAAATCAGCAGCCGGAAACAGCGCGGGGTCAGGAATGCCACCCGCAAAGGACAGGATGTCTGGCTGGTCCAGCAATTTCAGCAATTCACGTATTTCGGACGCACGCACACGCTCCATCCGCGTGGCAAAAAGCTGTTCCATGCCCATTGAAAATTCCTCCGGCAACAAGCGGAGAAATCCTCATCACGCTTTTCAATTTATGTCAACATTGCTGACCTATTTTTCTGCCCGGCAATATTGCACAAGCTCGGCTCCCGGCGCATGATTGCAGCATTGCCAATTGGAGAACACTTGATGTCGTCCCTCAAATTCGCCGCGAAGATCGTGCTTGCATCCGCCATGCTGGTGCAGTTCGTGCCTGCATCCCACGCCCAACTCGCGCCTATCATGTTTGCCGATTGGTACATCAAGGAAACCACGAAAAAGGCGATCGCGACTCCGGGCCATGTGCAGTGGTGCGCAAGCAGCAAGCCGGGCTACCGCGCCAAGTGGAACAACTGGCGCACGGCTGATGGCAGGGTGACCTATTGTTCCTCGCCCTATTTCTCCGTGCCATGGAACCCGTACAAGGGCTGAAGGCACGCACCGACCGGAGGAAAAGACAGTGACCGCAGTCGACAAGCTTTCTGTGGCAACACGCCGCGCAGATGACACATGGCTGTCACGCGATGGTGCTGACCTCGCCACCTTTGCTGCCGAAACCGCGAGGCAGACGGATCTGGCAGCTTGGCCCCATGCGGCAGGCTGTGAGCGGAATATCCTGATCTATGACGGTGATGCAGTGCGCAAGGCCCGCATGGACGCTGCAATGACAAGGTCGCTCACTGCCGAATGGGCGCACGCCCTGCGCTCCGGCCCCGGCGTGATTGTCATCAAGCGGGCGATTGCCGACACAGCCATTGTTGACCGTGCTACAGCGATCTTTGAAGACTTGATCACCGCCCAGCAAACGGCGGGTACGGGAGGAGGCGATCATTTCGCCAAGCCAGGCGCCAATGACCGGGTCTGGAACGCGCTCCAGAAGCATTGCGAAGCGGACGCGGAAAACTTTGCCCGTTATTACGCCTCGCCGGCGATAGCGCTCGCCTCGCTCGCCTGGCTTGGCCCCAATTACCAGATGAC
The DNA here is from genome assembly GCA_020441795.1 of Nitratireductor sp. Classification (GTDB taxonomy): domain Bacteria; phylum Pseudomonadota; class Alphaproteobacteria; order Rhizobiales; family Rhizobiaceae; genus BOKV01. The sequence goes on along the minus strand of JAGRLM010000049.1, from coordinate 992 downwards.
CGCGCAGGTCAACCGCGTGAACCCCGGCGGTGCCGCGCAAAGCGCCCATCGCGACTATCATCTGGGCTTCATGAGCACGGATGAAGCGCTGCGCTACCCTGCTTCCTGCCACGAGATTTCGCCCTTCATGACACTGCAGGGCGCGGTTGCCCATTGCGACATGCCGCTTGAAAGCGGACCGACACTGTTCCTGCCCTACAGCCAGAATTTCTCGCATGGCTATGTGCTGTTCGAGACGCCGCAATTCCAGCAGCATTTCAACAGCCACCATGTGCAATTGCCGCTGGAAAAGGGTGATGCGGTGTTCTTCAACCCGGCGCTGATGCATGCTGCCGGCACCAACCGCTCCACCAATATATACCGAATGGCAAACCTGTTGCAGGTCTCCTCCGCCTTTGGCCGCGCCATGGAAACGGTGGACAGGATTGCCTGCGCCAAGGCGCTTTATCCGGCACTTCTCGAAGCGACAATGAGCGAGAGCGAAACCCTGGACGCCATTGCCGCCTGCGCCGAAGGCTATGCCTTCCCGACCAATCTCGACCGCGATCCGCCGATCAGCGGCCTCGCGCCAAAATCACAGGCAGCCTTCATGTACGAGGCCTTGAAGGCAGGCATGAGCCCTGGCAATTTCTCGGCGGCACTGGACGCTTTGGAAGCAAAGCGCGGGGCTTAAACGTCAAGCCAGACCTGAACGGCGGCAATGGCAATGGTCGTTACACCGCCGGTATCGGCATGACCCTGGTCAAGCCCGCCCTTTTCCGCCGTGACGGTGATATCACCATAGGGAAACACCTTGGCCACCTCATCGCATTCAACGAGATCAGGCCGTGCGACGCCTATCGTGCAACGCACGATCATTTCCGACGGATCCTTGCCCAGCGCCGCGGCAACAGTCAGGGAATTGTGCCATAGCGCATCGCGAACGGCTCGAATTGCAGCCTTGGTATAGTCCTGCCCGCGCAGGTCAGTACCCATGCCGAATTCCGTGGCAA
>JAGRLM010000048.1:18542-23486 GCA_020441795.1 Nitratireductor sp. | reverse complement strand
CGTGATGTGCGCGGCGGGCACCATGCCGGGCGAGTTGCACAAGCTTTGGAAGGCGGGCCGACCCGGCAGCTACCACATGGAATACGGCTTTTCCTGCATGGGCTACGAGATTGCCGGTGCAATGGGCATCAAGATGGCGGAGCCGCAACGCGACGTGATCTGCTTCACCGGCGACGGCACCTACATGATGGCCAATTCGGAAATGGCGACTGCCGCAATGATGGGCATCAGCTTTACGGTGGTTGTCACTGACAATCGCGGCTTTGGCTGCATCAACCGGTTGCAGATTGGAACAGGCGGCGCGGAGTTCAACAACCTGCTCGACCATGCCATTCATGAGCAGCCCTCTGCGATCGATTTTGCTGCCCACGCAGGTTCGATGGGTGCCACATCTGTCAAGGTTTCATCGATCAGTGATCTGGAGGCGGCGCTGGCAAAGCGCGGCTCGATCAGCGGACCCTATGTGATCGTTATCGACACAGACCCCTATCCCAGCACCGAGCATGGCGGCACCTGGTGGGAAGTCGCAGTGCCGGAAGTAAGCGAGCGTGAAACAGTGAGAGAAAAGCGCAAGGCCTATGAAAAGGCGATCAGGGACAGAAACACGTTGTGATCAGCGGCTGTCGGACAGCGTTCGACAGCAACTGAAAATCAGGGACAGAAAGGACCGTCATGGCAGACCTTCTCAGAAAGCCGTTTGGAACCCATGGCAAGGTGCACGACATCACGCCACAAACTGCTGGCTGGCGGTATGTGGGCTTTGGCGTTTTCCATCTTCGTGAAGGGGAAAGCGTGGCCGAGGCGACCGGCGACAACGAAGTGATCCTGGTCATGGTCGAAGGCAAGGCGGAATTCACCGGCGCAGGCAAGGACTGGGGCATATTGGGCGAGCGGATGAGTGTATTCGAGAAGACACCACCGCATTGCCTGTACCTTCCCAATGGCAGCCAATGGCGCGCGACAGCTCGCACAGACTGCGTGATTGCAGTGTGCTCGGCTCCTGGAAAGGGCGGGCATGACGCGCGCCAGATCGGCCCCGACGGCATCATGCTAACTGCGCGCGGCAAGGGAACCAATACCCGCCACATCAACAATATCGCCATGGAGAACGAGGACTATTGCGACAGCCTGCTGGTGACCGAGGTTTTCACCCCGGCCGGGCACTGGTCATCCTATCCTAGCCACCGGCATGACGAGGACGATTTCCCCCGCATCACTTATCTGGAGGAAACCTATTACCACAGACTGAACCCGGCTTCAGGCTTTGGCATTCAACGCGTCTATACCGATGATGGCCAGTTGAATGAAACCATGGCTGTGTCGGATGGTGACGTGGTTCTGGTGCCGCGAGGGCATCACCCCTGTGGTGCGCCCTATGGATTCGAGATGTATTATCTCAATGTCATGGCAGGCCCGTTGCGCAAGTGGCGGTTTGTCCCGGCACCGGAAGTCGAATGGATCATGAAACGCGACGCGTGAGGGCGTAGTTTGCCTATTCCATGAACCAGCCATGGCTGACCACCAGCGACTGGCCTGTCAAGGCATTGGTCGGGAAGGCAGCGAATGTATATGCAACTTCGGCGACATCCTCAATTGTCGTGAATTCCTGGTCAACCGTCTGGCCGAGCATGACCTTGTTGACCACATCTTCCTCGGATATGCCCAATGCCCTGGATTGTTCGGGAATTTGTTTCTCGACCAGCGGTGTCTTGACGAAGCCCGGGCAAATGACATTCGAGCGAACTCCCCTTGCCGCCCCTTCCTTTGCTATCACCCGCGCCAAACCAAGCAGGCCGTGCTTGGCGGTGACATAAGCCGATTTCAGCGGCGAAGCTTCCTTGGAATGGACGGAGCCCATGAAGATGATCGAGCCGCTGCCTTGCTCATACATGTGCGGCAGGCAGGCTTTCGAGGTCAGGAATGCGCCGTCGAGATGAATTGCCAGCATCCTTTTCCAGTCGGCAAAGGGAAAATCCTGCAGCTTGTGGACGATCTGGACGCCGGCATTTGAAACCAGGACGTCGATGCGCTTCCATTTTGCAATCACTTCGGCGACACCGGCATTGACCTGATCCTCATTGGTGACATCCATGGCAACTGCCATTGCCTTGCCTGGCCCAACCCTGGTCAGCGCCTCTGCGGTTGCCTTAGCGTCCTCAAGCCGGAGATCGGCAATCACGACATGCGCCCCGTCTGCAACAAACCGTCTTGCAATGCCTTCACCGATGCCGCGGGCAGATCCGGTAATCAGGCAAACCTTGTTCTTCAGATTCATTTCTGTGACTTTCCCTCGAGATGTTTTTCTGTCCAACGCCTTGCAGGCGAAAGCAGCCTATTGCCGGATAATGCGGCTGTGGTGCGACCGCCGCAAGACAAAACACCTTCGCTTTCAGGTTGCAGGGCATCTCCCAACTGGGCATGATCTGACCTCCACTGACAGGCTGCTCAAGGCAGCGGGCATGAAACTGATGGGAGGCGGGTATGTGGGGTAGCTGTACAGAGATGGTATTCAACTGACAGTTCCGCGTTTTGAGCGGGAATATTCCAGTAATGGTCCAGACTTGAGTGGCATGGGCGTTGTGGTTGATCTTCCGCTATGTCGCTTTCTCGTAAAGCTCCAGGACCTGTCTGACCGAACCCAGGAGCAAATCGTGGGCGGTGGCCGGTTCGCTCCGGATTCCCAGTTCCGGAAAATACTGGTGCAGCACAGGAGCAGGGATTTCACGCTCGCCCAACCGCCGGGTCAGTTCTTCGACAGCCATGACCACTGATGGCTGCGGCCAATAATAGCGAATCCGGTCAGACAGGATGAAATGGCGTTGAATCTATTGTTCATCTTCGCTGCTGGAATAGTATTTCTGCCAATTGCCGGGAGCTGAAAGCATGGCTTCTTCCATCGCGGCCATCAGCCTGCCGGACGGTGCCTGATTGTCCAGAATGTCTGCAATGGCGTCGAGCTTGTAATAGGCTTCACGCAGCGCCAACACACGGAAATGTCGCAGGAATTTGTGGCGTGGCGTATGTGAAGGCGAAAATGCGGCGTGGCTGGCTGTGTGCGCAGTTTTGGGCGAACCGGTCTCCGTTGACTTCTGGACGGATATTGGGAATCATTCAAACAATACAGCGGCTTAATGAAAAGAAGGCAGTTGTCTTTCGCATCTTATTCGTGCTTTTGTGTATGAAAATCGCCGCAGGGTTGTGCATTTTCGCGGGATTTCGTGTCGCAATGCGGGATTGCGATGCATTCAAGTGGGAAACAAATGCATTTATGCGGGATTGAATGGCCGTTTGGTGGGATTTCCGGTCGTGAAGCGGGATCGCATTGGCGTTGCGCGGGACAGGTTGGTCCTTGTGCGGGACGTTTGATGCTTTAAGTGGGATCGTTCAAGGCGCGGGACACAGCCCAATTTCCCGAGGATCCGATCCAGCTTTTCGTGAACCCTGGCTGGTCTGCTTCCCCTTGATTGTTGTCTGACGACTGCAAGCCTGGCTGGGGCATTTGCTCTTTGTGACGGCTAAAACTTGCGGCCTCGTCCAGCGGTCGATGTGTTCGGCAGTTGCTGGCGCAGTCCCGCTGAGAGTTTGACCGCCAATCGCGGCCTCCCGCCTTGTTCGACTGCGTTTGGTGATTGATCGCCGGTCAACAGGCAGAGGAATTGCGCTCGCTGATGCAACACTCGGTCATTGCGCGCCGGGCAAAGACCCAACCCTCACGTCCCCTCGCGAATGCACGAACCTGCATCGGGTTCGCAACCGGCTGTGACTGCGAGATTGGTTCCGGTTTGCCGGGGTTCGATTCGCGACCATGTCAACCCCCCATGTCAGGCCATTAGACTTATTCATGCGCAAGTGTGGAAGAGTGTGAATTTGGAGAACAAAATTGCCCCGCAAACATTTGCGGGTGATTTTCATTGCGTTGTTCACATATTGTTCTGATTCACGGCCTTCGAATCCCCGGTTGGATTCTGCGGAATTGCTTCCTGCCCGATTCATTTGGCAGGGATTCCAACCGGGTCATCGGCCGACACGAAACGCATGCGCTCATTCAACACAAGGAACAACAGGCATGACCACGCATTCAGGCAAGGGCTTCAAGCCGGTCATTCGCATGCTGCCACTCTCGGGGCTGATCCCGTGTGCGGCCAATGCCCGGACGCACTCGCAGGCACAGGTGGCGCAGATTGCTGCAAGCATTGCGGAGTTCGGCTTTACCAATCCGGTGCTGATCGACGAGACCGGCATGATCATTGCCGGGCATGGCAGGGTATTGGCTGCACGCGAACTCGGGCTTGATGAAGTGCCGACCATCGAGCTGCCGCATCTGAGCGAAACACAGAAACGCGCCTATCTCCTCGCCGACAACAAGATCGCGCTCAATGCGGGCTGGGATGCCGATCTGCTGGCGCAGGAACTCAAAGCTCTTGCCGGGCTTGACTTCGAACTCGACCTGACCGGCTTCTCCACAGCCGAGATCGATCTGGCGATTGCCGTCAATGGGGAAACCGTTGCGGAGGAGGGGACGGCAGACCATGTACCTGCTTTACCCGCAACGACCGTCACCCGACAGGGGGATATCTGGCTTCTCGGCGATCACCGGCTGGTCTGCGGTGATGCGCAGCATGAACAACCCTTCCAACAACTCCTGGGCAATGACGAAGCCGATCTGGTCTTTACCGATCCGCCCTACAATGTGCGCGTTGACGGTCATGTCTGCGGCTCTGGATCAATCCGCCATTCGGAGTTTGCCTTTGCCTCGGGCGAGATGGACCGGGTGGAATTCACGCAGTTCCTTGCTACCACACTGGGTCATGCAGGCAGGCGGATGCGCCGGGGGGCGATTGCCTATATCTGCATGGACTGGCGGCACATGCGCGAATTGCAGGATGCGGGAGAAGCAACAATCGGGGAATTGAAGAACCTGTGCGTTTGGAACAAGACCAATGG
>JAGRLM010000048.1:0-18427 GCA_020441795.1 Nitratireductor sp. | reverse complement strand
AATGTCTGGGATTATCCGGGCATATCGAGCCTGGGGGCAAACCGGGCGGAGGAGCTTGCCATGCATCCGACCGTCAAGCCGGTGGCGCTCATTGCCGACGCGATCCGGGATTGCTCGCGCCATCATGACATTGTGCTCGATTGTTTTGGCGGTTCGGGATCAACGCTGATTGCTGCCGAACAGACCCGCAGGCGCGGCTTCCTGATCGAATATGAGCCCCGCTATTGCGACATCACCATCCTGCGCTGGCAGAAGCTCACCGGCAAGGCTGCGATCCACCAGGCTTCAGGGCGAACCTTTGCGAATTGCGCAGAAGAGCGGCTTGCAGCGAGGGGAAAGGGCGAAGGACAGGCAGATGCACCGGGTGAGGCGCAAGCAAACCTGGCTGCGCAAGCGTCGCTGCAGGGACCTGATCGCGAGATCTGACCCGCACGCTGATCGCAGGCCTTGGTGTCATCCGATCTGAACCAGAGCCGAAACTGAAATCAGAACCCCATCGGGAAACCGGCATGGCCGGACGGACGACCAACCAGGCTGAAACCAAATCCAGTGAAGGAGCGCCAGACCATGGCCAGACACAACCGAAACCGACGCAACTCAATGAGAAGCGACAATGGCAGCGGTGCTGACAGCGAACACAGGCTGACCGAACTTGAGGAGATGCTGCTTGCGATCACAAATCGCAAACACATGATGCGAGGCGAGAATGGCCTCAACCGTGAGGCGTCCCTTTTGGAGGCATTGATCATGAAACTGGCGAGCAGCGCCATGAATGGCAGTGTCCTCGCGCAGCGTGCATTGTTGGATTACATCCAGAATGCGGAGAGCAAAAACATGGATATCCGCAAGGCGAAGGCGGACCATTGGCGCGAACTCAAACGCGATCTCAAGCGGACGCTCGATGCCCGAATAGCAAAGGGCGAAGACGTATCGGACTTTGTTCCGCATCCCGATGACATCATTATCGAAGCCGACAACACCATCAGGTTCAAGGGCCCGTTTACCCTTGAAGAACTGGCGTTTCACCGCCACACGCTGGAAGTGATCGATTTGCTCTTCCTGCAGGGTCACTACGAGACCCGCTACAAGCTGCATGCAAACGACAACTCCAGTAGCGATCATGAAAACGACACATCGGCCTTCCTCCACATCCTGTTCTTCAACCAGGGTCTGCCGAAGCGAATGCAGATCAGCGAAGCGGAAATCCAAAGACGAATACTGATTCCACCCCGGCTCCCAACCAAGCGGGAGTTCAAGAAGGCAATCCTGGAGAAATATCGGTCGCTTGGGATCAAGACCCGCAAGATCGGCTGCCTACCGCCGTTCAGGCAAGCGGCCGCCCTGATACAGGGGCTTGTGTCGATGGTCATTCGATTGATCGAGGACGCGCGCAACGGCCAGGAATGGTCGGAGCAGCAGGGATACCAGGAACTCCTGTGGGTCTTCCAGCAAGCCGGGTTCGAGATTGCGGATGGGTGAGGGCGCCAGCGGACATTTCCGATAACCGGCCTGATCGTCGCCTTGCTCCATGCGCGATCCGACGAAAGAGCAGGCGTCCCATGGCGTTATGATCCATATCTTGCTGCAACTGCCGTGGTCCTTCGAGTGAACTAAGGATTCACGCTGGATTCACGCCAGTTGATGCATGCTTTCCCGAGGGCTGTCCGCAGGGCTTTGCTCATGCGGTCGATTGTGTGGGGGCATTTCATGCAAATTCTACGCGCATTCCGCTTGCTAGGTTGCCTAGTGGCATTATCGGCATTCCTGATTTTGAAAGATCCACAGTTTGCTTTGGGTCAGCAAGTGGAGCCCGGGACGCCGACTGCGGCCGAAATAAGCGCTAGACTGGAGAGCACCACCAAACTTGCGACGGAAGTTTCTGCCCAGTTGAAAAGCCTGGAAGCGACCATCGCAAAGCTGAAGTCAGACGCGCTTGAAATTAGCGACGGACTGGTGCTGAAAGAAACGGACGGAAAGCTCAAGTCAACGGCAAAATATTACGACGAGCAGCTGAAGGCGTTGGAGGCGGCAGACAAGAAACGCAAAGAGATTTTGGCCGCACTCGATGATATTTTGAAGCAATTGGTCACAACACGGTTCGGCAGCGAAGGAAGTTTTGCCGCAAACAATGATCCGCTTGGTTTCCTGAAGAAATTCTCGGTGCATGCCAACACGATGTTTTCCTCAATGAAAATGAGGGAGGCCAATGCACGGGCGAGCGAGACAGAGAGGATTGCGGATACCGAGCTTGAAAAATTGCAATCAGCGATCAGTGATTTTCGTGCAGCCTCGGCTCCAACCAAACCGCCCACGAATGGTGAGCAGTTTGTCATAGAGGCACCGCAAATAGGCGGGCTCCTAGAAAAGCACATAAGAGATCAAGGCAGCAAGGGCATGGACGATGTCGTGCGGGCAAAAGCTTCGGACCTGGCCAAAATCCTTGTGACGAAACTTATCGAACTTCCTGATTTGAAAGGGGATAAAAACCCGATCAAGGACTCGGAAAGCCTGAATACCATTGCAAAATATTCAGAAAAGTTGGAGGCGACAATCAAGGCTTTTAGTCCAAATGGGGATCTAAAGTTTATTGGCAAGCAGGCTTTCATCATTGAGAACAAGCTGCCGGATTCGCTGGAGAAATTGAGAACGGCAATTGATGGCTATCTGGCAAACGACAAACTTGTCATCAAGATCGAGCAAGCGACGGTTGGAGATACGTTTGGCAAGTCCTACACGGACTGTCTCAACTTGGGAACTGGCGAACAGACCGCCGATTGCGCTTTTGCCGTTTTGAAAAAGTACCGAAAGAACTGGAGAGGCAGCCGCTGGTGCGATGCCAGTGAGCCAGTTCGCCATTACTGCAATCGCAAAGGCAGTTGTGAATTCACGGGAGACACAGCGAAGGTTTTACCTGCTGACTATGCTTCGCGCCTGTGCGGATACAATCCGGCACCCTCAGCCGCACCGCAAAACCGCGGACTTCACGTCTTCTACCAATGTGTCTCGAACCTCAAATCCAATTTCGAAGACGGGCCAAGGGTGGTCTCCGCTGATTGGGACGATGCAGCATGTGATCCGAAATCCCCGCAATGCCAGGACCGTCTACGTTACGGTAGCGTGGACATGTCGCAAGGCAGAATGCGCTACGCCCTGTTGCGGCAAGGGGGGCAGATCACATGCGACAAGTAATAGGCGGGCTTTCGGCAGCCATGTTCCGCCGCTTTCTTTTGGGAGGCTTGTTATTGCTGGCGGGCTGCAATGTTGTCAGTTCCACAAGGGAGTTCGTCCGTTACCAGGATGGTGAGGTACGGCAGAAATGTGAGTCCGGACTTGGCTCATACTCCCTTGCCTATACGACTGTCAGTGTGGAGGTATACCGGTTTTTCACGACCGCTGCGACGGATGGCAAGGTTCCCGGTGTGCCGACTGGTTCTCCGACAGTTAGTATAACCAGCGGCAAGCACCACCCGGACAACCAGCATATTTACTGCCTGAACTATCTGGAAGCATCTTCTGCCCATGATGTGGTGTCGGTTCTTTACGGAGATTCGAACGACAAAGCCGGCTTGCAGACAGCGGGTGGCTTCAACCTTACAACTGACAAACGGAACGAAGTGAATCCCAATGGCCTGCTGGCATCGGTCATTTCCCGCAATATTGACGAAACAGGAACGATCATCCGCAAAATCATTCGCGCTCTCTTTGTACTGATTTCCGGCAATGGCAGTGCCTATGATGCTGGTCGCGCGCTGACGGTGCCAGATGACAAGACAGACCTTCGCAAGCAGGTTTCGCTCGAATTCGATCCGTTCGACCGTGCTGACATGGTTATGGTCAACCGTCGGCTGCATGAATATGGCGTCTGCATCACCATGGGCGACTATAGCTATGACACAAGATCGCGCAGCCCGTCGCAGTTCTGCGAACATCCGGAATATGTGCATTCACCGCAATACGGCTCGCAACTCCTCGCACGGGCTGAGAAGCAGACCTTCAAGGTCAAGCATCTGCCACAGGGGATATACTACCGGCCTCGCCAGTCCTATCCGCTTTACGTCTACATGAAAGATGATCCCGGTTACCCCGGCGAATGGAAGTTGCGAAAGACGACCTATGTCTCGCTTGAGAACCTCTCGCCGGTGCTTTCGCTTGGCATTACCAGGGCCATGTTTGCCGAAAAGCGCATCATCATGGCCTTTGACAATGGCAACCTACTCGACGTCTGCTTGCTGAAGGGCAGCGAGGTGCAAGGCGCCATCGAAGTGCCACTGGAGATCATTTTCGGCGCAATTGCCCTTCCTGGCAACGTGCTGAAAGCCCAGTTCGAATTGGCGAATGGAACCAACAATCTGCTGACAGCGCAAAATGCGCTGATTGCGGCACAGAACAATTATATTAAGTATCTGGCCGATCCAGAGAAAAACAAGGTCAGCAATGCGCCAACCGTACTTCCCAAGAATGCGGCCGCAGATAACAGACCAAGTTTTGCTGCGCCGATTTCGGGCCCAAAAGGGGACGGAAAAGACAACACTAATAACCCGATAGTTAGTCTGCCAAAAGTCGCCGAACCAGATAATTACGGTTTTTGCGATCGGCTGAAAGACACAAATATCACAGCACTGGGGAACCGCTGATGGCTGTCTTGTTCCCCACAAAGAAACATCATCTTTCGGCGCTGTTTTGCGGGCTGTGCCTGCTGCTGGCGGGATGCGTGCATGTTTTCGAGACAGTGGCGCTCGATGCTGTGCTCGATGAAAAAAGCAGTTCGTGCAAGAGCAGCCTTGGCGCCTATTTCCTGCCGAAGCGGTTGATCAGCATCCGGATTGACCAGAAAGGACCAGCGGCGGACCATACCACATACGAACTCGATTTCGGTTACAGGTTGAGTTCGGGAGCTGATGATACAAACACAAACAAATTGCCTTACCGCACTGTAGCCGACCGCAAACAACAATATTGTATCGATTATTTCGGCTCGGCCTTTGCCGAAGACCATATCAATGTGAAGCGCAATGGCGAGCAATTGTTGGAGCGGGTTTTTTCCAACCCGCAGGACAAGAGCGTGGACATTGCCAAGTCAATCACCGATGCCGGTGGGGCGCTGGCTGCCTCGCTGCTTTCACAGGGTGCTGGTGCCAGGGCTTTCGTCGAAAGTGGTAAACCCGACCCAGGAAAGCTGGCTCGTATCGCGGAATTCGAGTTCGACCCCTTCGACTTGCAGGAGATTACGGCAGTAAATCATGCGCTGAAGGGCTTCGGTTATTGTGTCTTCCTTAAACGCAATCGTGATCCGTTCATCCCGCACTGGATGGATGACCAGTGCCCGGGGGTCTCCGGCCCATGGATGCAAGGGGAAACGCTGCCTATCGGATATGGCAGCGACATCAAGGCAGCGCCTGCTCAGGCCGGCAAACCGAAACCATTTGAAGGTATTCTCTACAAGCCGTTGCTTACGCATACCTTGGTCATCATGAAGAAGGATGATCCGGGATCATCGCTGCCCTGGAAAATCTGGGATACGCGGCGCTTGCAGATGCCGAATGCGGCACCGCCATTCCTCTTGGAAATCAAGCGGGCGGCATTCACGACCCGAAAAACGGATATCCTGTTTGTGGACGGATTGCTGAACGATGTCTTTGTCGACAAGGGCAGCGAACTCGATGCATTCGTGAATATCCCCGTCCGTGTGATCGAGGTGCTGGTGCAGGTGCCTGTGCAATCGCTCACCCTTGCGACCAATCGGGTGAAGAACCAAGAGGCGCTTATCAAAGTAAACCAGCAAACAATTGAGTTGCTCGCCGATATTCAGACCAGCAAGGCCGAGCAACAGGGATTGATTGGAGGATTGTCGGCGGAGCAAATGCTCTTGCTGGCGCAATTCCAGCAAAAGACCGGTTTGCCAATTTCGCGAAGTGCTACGCCGGAGGAGCGAAGCCTTGCGATCAGTTCCTGCCTGCAAAATGCGCGTGACATCGTGCAGGGCGATCCGGGCGTGTTCTGCGATCGCGCGGTGAATGGGGGTTAGCATGGCGATGGCGCGGGCATTTTCCCCGATCCGGATATGTCACACGAGGATTGTTGTCCTTGCGTTCTGGGGCCTGGTTCTTGGAATTACAGCCGCACAGTTTTCGGGGCCAGCGCAAGCGCAATGTACCTTCCAGGGAGACGTAAAAGACACTGACAAGCGTCAATATCACTCTGATTTCCTGAAATATTGCCAGGATGGAAGCGCAGTCCGATCGGAAATTGAAGTATGGAACGAGGACGTCACGTCGAAACTGGAGAATTTGACCACGCAGCCAAGTCCTGGCGGTCGCGTCCGCAATGGGTTCCCTGCAATCGAGCAAATCCGGAAAATCATGGTTCGCATTGATTTCAAGCGAAACGATGGGGGCCATGAAATCTGTTCCGGTGTGATGATATCCGCGAGTGCAATCATGACTGCCGCGCATTGCTCCTGCGGCGCTGCGCAAAGCTATGTCGTTCAATTTCAAAAGGGCGCCAGACTGAATGTCGGCAGCGTTGAAAGATATGCGATGCAGCCGGAATTGTCACGGTTTCCCGGTTATGATTGCAACAAGTCCGCAAGCCTGCAAGCCGGTCTTGATCTGGCGATCCTGTATTTCGAACCTGGCGATGTTGAAAAGATTGCAGACGGAGAAATCCGAAATCCGCCGGGAATATGGCCGGTTTTCGATTTCGGCACCAGGAGACCCAATCTGACTGTGGCCGGGTTCGGTGTTTTGGAGGATGGATCGATACCGGATCACCTGCGCATGGCGTTGGTCAGCATGGTTGATCCCTATTGTGTGACCGGTGTGGTTGGGCGCTCCGTTTGCAAAATGTTCCGTGAGTTTGCGTTGTCCAACCTGATCCAGACAGGTGGTGCACTGGATGCGGACACATGCGGTGGCGACAGTGGCGGAGGAGTCTTTTACCTCGTCCAGGGTTTCCGGGACGATGGCACTCCGGGCGACCTGATACCCAAACTGGTGGGTATTACCTCGCGGGCAATCGCGGGTGTTAACCAGGACAACAGGCTCTTCTGTGGCGGCGGAGGTATTTACACCGCGGTTGGCACTGCAACCATTCTTGATTGGCTCAATTCTCTGGGAGTTCGATATGCGCTTCGCTAGGTCAGACTTTACTAATGCGGTCGCACTGTGTTTTTGCACCGTCCTCTTCGCTGCGGTTGCATCATTTCCGGCGAAAGCCGTAGATATTACCGAAGCGGACTTTGCAGGTGAACCCCGAAATCCGAAATACCATGCCTTTGTATATGGCGCTTGGGACTACGATGGTATCGAAACCGGAAATCTGCCTTCTGCCGAAAAGGATGTGGAAGTGATTTCAGCAGCACTGCAAAATGCAGGCTATCGGGTGAACACAGCGGAAACGCGTCACGCATCAGACGTCAGCCAAGTCGTCAAGGCCTACAGAGAATTCGTGAAGGGCTGCCACGATGGGAATGAGGATGCAAACTGCGGCGGGTCAGCAGATTCTGATCGCATGCAAACCGGTGATGTAATCCTCATCTATTTCAGCGGACATGGCTTTTCCATCGATGGTGTTGACTGGACGGCAACTGAGACTTTCAACAACACCAACATTGACAGTCGGGAAATTGCAAAGGACGCAGTCAAGCTCCCTTTCTTCATTGCAGAACTGAACAAAAATGACATCAGTGCCGGAACCATTGTTTTCGTTCTGGATGCGTGCCGCACACAATTGAAATTGTCCGACAAAAGTGGAAATGAAATTGCCAACCAATTGCCAAAGCCGCGGTCTAAACAGTTAGTTTTAAAGACATCCGATCTCGCTGAATTACTGTCAAATGATCGTGTAAGTGTTCTGATTGCGCCAACTGCAGAAGATGGTGTTGCAGTATCAAGTTTGATATCAGGACGAGCAAGTCCTTTTACCGATGCACTTGTCAAAGCGATTAGAATTTCTATTTCAAAAGTCGATACATTAAAAGAAGAAATATCAGCAAATATTGGATCTGACGAAAAGGCGGACCTCGCAAGGAATGAGAGAGTTCGATTTAGGGAATTGGTTGATACGGCTCAAAAATTTTATTCAGGAACTTTATTTTCAATGGGTTTCACAGGAAAAGAATTATTCTTAAGTCCAACCAATACACCAAACGCCAGCGCGCCGCCAATCAAGGACTATCCATATTCTTATATTGACAACGAAAAATGGGGTCCGGCTTTTTGGTTCGCAACAAAAAACGACAGTATAGACCCTTTGAAGACTTATCTTATCGCAGTTCCATGGGGAAGATATCGAAACATTGCTGAAAGAGTCTATCGAAAATATGAAGCGAAAGGCAAAATATCCACAGATGTTGCTTGGTTGAATCCGGCCGCATTGGCAGTTGCCGTGGAGAATATATCGCAACAATCCAAACCATTGATAGCACTGGCGACACGCAAGTCAGTTTTTGAAGTTCCGCAAATCATTGATGCTGAAACAACTCGCGCGTTGTCTGCAAACGATCTGACAATCTATCAAACAGGAGAAAATGCCGAAGCGCTGAAACAGGCTGTTCGCGATCTGACTGCTGAAATCGAGCGGCAAAATGGTCTTAGCTATGATGCTTTGATAGCTCAAAAGATCCCTGATCTGGTCCTTCCGAAGTCCTATTACTCTTATGAAGGCCCGACCAGTAACCAGCCGTCGATCATGGGGAAACTCGTACCCGGAACCAAGGTGGACATATTGGCCAGCGCTGAACCGGACAGTTCCGATGCACTCGTGGAATTGACGTCTGGTACCAGCAAGAGCACGACGCTTGTCGAGAGATTGCAAGTAACCGCAGCCGGAAATACAGAACCAGTCTGGATTGAAAACCAGTTGGATAACAAGACCAAAGATGGCGTGGTTGGCAGACCGCTGGCCGAGTTCACAATTCCCTATGATGCTCATGATCTGGAGGCAAGGATTTCAGAAATCATGGACATCTCCGGCCTGGCAAAGAGGAAGCTTTCCTATGTCCTGGCTTCGCTGCCGGATTTTGGGGACGACAGCTACAACACCAGTCTTTCCGAGTTCAATTTTTACGGGATAATTCGGGAACTGGCGAAACAGGCCGGCAGAGAAAACATTCCGTCAAACGCCATAACGGGGAATGGGTACACAGATGACAAGAACATCAAGATTCAAGTCTTCGGTTTTTGAGAGCCTGAAAGGCGGTATGCGACTTATTGGCCTGTGGGCCTTCGCAATTCAGGTTTTTTTACCGCTCGATGCTATGGCCGACCACAAGCTGGTGTGCAGCGCTGGTGGAGGGGCAACTGCCCGTTTGGTCAGGAAAAAAGTAATTTCCAGCATTTCGGCGAAATTTGTCGACTTTCCTGCCACAGCTACGATTGTCTACAGCAATCGCAGCAAGGATGCGGAGGGCCATATCTGTGGTGCTGTTGTTCTGTCGCGGAAATGGCTGGTGACGGCAGCCCATTGCCTGACCGGATGCCCTTCGGAAAGCCCGGAGGAAATTTCGGTTCGCTATGGCGGCGATGCCTACACATCGAACGGCACCGGGCACGAAATGGCCAGTGCCATTACCATTGAACGCCTGGTAAATCACCCGGATTTGCAATGGGTGAGGTTCAAGGACAAGGGCTTGTCTTCGGACCCTGACGCAGAGTACGCAATCAACGACATAGCGCTGGTTGAACTTGCACAGGAAATGGATATCTCTGAAAGTTCCGGGGTAGTCGCTGCCACCATTGCCGCCGACCAACTGGTGTCAGACGCGATTGATAGTGGAGAGCCTGATTTCGCCATTGCCGGTTTTGGTGCAACAGCTGACGGGTACAGCGCACCAGAGAACCGCATGAAGACCGCGTCAATGCCGTTGGCGAAAACCGAGCATTGCAATGATCCGCAGGAGTACGACGGAGCGGTTGATCAAGGCAGCATGCTTTGCGTTGGCAGTGCAGAAAAGCGCGATTTGGCTTGCAGAGGCGACAGCGGGAGCGGGCTGTTTCTTGGCAGTGATGAAAAGAAAACGGTCCTTGCGGGCCTGGTGAGTTGGACCCTGGATTGTAACAGGAAAAGTGGCTTTGGAGTGTATACGAATGTGATCCAGTATCGTGATTGGATAAATAATAATATCTCTCAATGAATGTGCTCTGATCCCTAAAAACTGAATCGTTTCTGGTTGGAGTTTTCCGTTGTAGATTTCCGGCTGGGAGAAGGAGCGGAAACGATGATAGCATTGAAGTTTTCGGACGCCAGATGGCGTTCATTTTGAAGCAGGGAAATGACTGCGTGCAGGTAGCAGAGATCTACCGGCTTGAACCTGGGCTCCCAGGCTCATAGGGTCAGTTCTGAACGCTAGAAACCCATTCTTGAACAATCTCAGTATCAGAACGAGGACTAGGTCCATGAACTTGACTATTCCAATCTATTTTACGGCCATCTTCGGCTTTGTGATTGGAGCCGCAAATTCCAGTGCCCAACAAGCGCTCGCTACCGGCGAAGCTGTTAGCGCTCCCCAGGAATATGTTGCGCAGGTCCTATCTGTTATCAGAGAGATCACCGAGTTGGGGGAACTTGAAGAGAAAGGTCTTCTCGGCGAGCAGTCACTACCGCAATTGAAAAAGCTCAACGAGGATTTGGAGGTGATTACCAACAATCCTGACTTGTTGCGCCTTCCACTTGCCCCGTTCGACGGAAAATGGCTCCACTACACAGCTCGTGAGGGAGTAACCAATGCTTTTTCCCGTTATCATTCGCAAGAGGAAACTGCGGATTTTGACAGCAAGGTTTTGCTTATCGATTCCATTGGCGTGACATTCGAGACGGACTGGTACGGTTTTTCCAATACGTTTGTGTATTTGCTGAATGAAAAGTTTCGGTCGCCACAGAACTATGAAAAAGCAGTTCTGCTATTGGCAAAACATTCAGGTGGCTGCTCCGCTGATTACGGAGCAATACGGTCGGTAGCCGAAATATGCATTGCCGACATAGGCAGGGCTGGGTTTTCAAGCATGGGGGCCTTTCCGGTTGCGCTCGAATGGGCGCGCGAGGAGGCCCGGTTCCTGGAAAAACTGAACATCCAATCGAGAGAGATACAAGTTCGAGTTCTGCTTGCTCTTGCAGAACTTGAACACGACCATGGCAGCAAAGCGAATGCTCTCATGGCGCTCGACAAGATGCCGGAATTTTCTGATTCAGACATAGTTGAAGCCGAATATGGCAGTGGGAATTTTCTCTCGCCGAAACAGATAAGAGATCGCGCGCAATCGCTGCGAACAAAAATTGAACAGGACCGATCGCGTTCTGTTTCAAAAACTGATGGTGATATCGTTGAAGTTTTCGTCAATCGGGATGGAAATCACTCGCAGCCGGAAACAATCTCAAATGGTGCCCAGGCACTTGTGCTAATGCGTAAAGGCTCACTTCCAGCATCGCTTGCCCTGCAAGTTCAGGGCAAGATTGATCAACTGATTGCAGAAAATAATATTGGTCGCCGGACTGGTCGTCAAAAACTCAGTGCAAATGCCCGTGAAGACCTAGCGGTCTTGGCTGGCATCCATCTATCCATAATGTTCGACCAGAACATCGACAAATTTGCTGCGTTTCTGTTTGAGCGAAACTACAGCCAAAAGAATCGTCTGGCGGCCCCAATTTACGATCTCCTTTACGAAGACCTCTACGGCCAATGGGGCGATGATCTGGGTTTCTTTGAGGATATTGAAAAAATCGCGCAAGCGATGGATGTGCTTGAGTATCCGTTAGCCGCCCAGGTAGTCCGGGAAAACATGATGCGGATCTTTGACGATAACATCGAGGATGGTGCCAGGAAGGAAAATATCAAACTTTCCATGCCCGAAATCTTCATGCGTACCCATTTGGCACTTGCCGAGTTCAATATCAAAGGGAAGCGTTACGAACAGGCTCGAAAATCACTGCTCGAAATCGTCAGAATTGCAGAGCAGCGCTTTGAAAAAGAGTGGAAGGGTGGGAGGCAGGATATTGGCACGACCATTTCAGCCCTCCAACCGATTATTGCTCAGACTTTGGATATCTGGAACCAACTCTCCAAGGCCGACAACAAATTGCCGTCCAACGAGGCTTTTGAAACTGCCTTCAAATTGGCTCAACTGTCCCAATTGGGTGATGTTGCCCTGGCTATGCAAGCAGGCATTCGAAAGGCCGTTATCGGGACTTCACCCACTGGGGAACTCTTGCGTGAATTTCAGGACCTGGCTGACAACGCAGAGCATCTTGCAGAACTGGAAAACGCACTTGGCTATTTCATGAAAGATGGCATTAGTGCCGCAGCTGCAAAGGAAAAGCAGGCAGTTGATAAGTCTTCGGAAACACTTGGCGACCTGCTTCCGTTCATCGAGGAGTTCAGTGGTGTGGCACCCGTCTCACCCGATCGTATTTCGAACGCGCTTCATGAAAATGAAGTGGCATTTCTGATCGCTCCAGGTACCAATTCCACTGCTGTGTTTGCCATAGCCAGGGACCACCGCCAGTATGCGGTAGCGGAGTTTTCAAATAACGAGATATTGACGTTGGTGAGGCGCTTGCGTGCAAGCCTCGATCCTGTCCGTTCGGATATTTCTGATCCTGCTACATTTGACGTTGATGGTGCACTTGCCCTTTACAAAGCGCTCGTCTTGCCAGTCGAGCAGGTTCTTCAAGCCAAACCAGGTTTGATTGCCACATTAAAAGGTCCGATGGCCTCTGTGCCGATTTCTTTGCTGCTTTCCAGTTCACCAGATATCAACACTGATGGCAAACCTGATCTGGTCAATGCAAGGTGGCTTGTTCGAGACCATGCAGTGAGTATATCTCCATCCCTGTCATCGTTTGTGGCAGCACGCAACAAGCCTCCACGCCTTGAAAGTGAAAGCAAGAAGCCGATACTTGGGCTAGGAGATCCAGTATTCTCGCATACCAGTGCGGGTGCCGAAACCTTGGCTGATGCATCAAGTCGCTCGCTATCAGCCTATTTCCGGGGAGCGTCCGCAAATCTGGATACCCTGTCAACATTGGTATCCTTGCCGGAAACACGTGAAGAATTGACATTCGTTTCTGAGGCGTTGGGAGGGGAACAGCGGGACATCCTTTTGGGCAGTGATGCAACAGAAACCAAAATCGGTGAAATGAATGCCAATGGGCAATTGCGTTCATACCGCGTTGTTTATTTTGCAACACACGGGCTCGTTGCCGGCGAACTTGACGGTGAAAACGAACCGGCACTTGTTCTGACACTCCCGCAAACCCCAAGCACCACGGACGATGGCCTGTTGACTGCTTCCGAGGTTGCCAAACTGAAACTGGACGCTGACTGGGTCGTTCTTTCTGCCTGTAATACCGCCGCATCTGAGGGGGAGGGTACCGAGGCGTTTTCTGGCCTGGTAAAGTCGTTTTTCAACGCTGGCGCTCGAACAGTACTAGCATCACATTGGCCAGTTTTGTCGTCTGCCGCCGTTGATTTGACTACCGGTACATTTGCCAAACTCGCCTCTGAACCTGCACTAGGCAAGCCGGAGGCACTGAGGCGAACTCAGTTGGACCTGATTTCCGAAGGAGGAAGCAAGGCGCATCCCGGATATTGGGCGCCATTTGTATTGGCCGGTGAGTTGTAGCTTGCTGACGCAAAAATGGGTTTCCGGTTGGCTTGTACTGACTTGCTCTCCAGAATACACTCATTCAATGGCTAGCCTCCAAAACTTCCGGTGCACTTCAGTTGTCAGACGACATCACTTTCCAAGACTACAGGCAATAACAGGAACACCCCGGTCAGTTGCCTGACCGGGGTGTGAACCTTCAGTGAAAAATCACTTACCGTGGCTTTCCTACCGATTTCCCTGTGTAAAACACTAGACTATTTCACCAATCTGTCAATACTATTCCAGGTAGAAATTTTTATCTGGGGATAATAATGCGTACACTTGGTATCGACGGTGGCATTGCAAGTATCGGTTGGGCAATTATCGACCAACAAGACGGGGCAGGAGCTTCCGGCATTGTCGAGTGCGGAACGCGCATGTTCAATCCTCCGGAAGGCCAATCGAAGAGCGGCCCGTTTTTGAAAAATGCCGAGCGGCGCAGCTATCGTCTCCAGCGACGCATTGTCCGCAGACGTGCCCAAAGGATGCGGGAGGTCAGGAAGCTTTTTGCTGACCATGGTCTTATTCCCAGCACCGACCCAAACGCGCTGGCAGGTCAGGGTATGAACCCTTGGGACATTCGGGCGGACGCTTTGGTCCGGACAATTGAACCCAAAGAATTGGCTTTGGCGCTTGGCCACATCGCAAAGCACCGCGGCTTCAAGTCAAATCGGAAGGGGGAACGCATCCCCAATGAACCAATTGACGCCAGCAAGGCAAAAACCGGTGAAGACAGTGAAAAGCAGGGCACACTCTTCGGTCTGGCACAAACCCAGCAGCGGCTGGCGGCAATTCGGGACGACGGCACACAGTACCGTACCATTGGAGAGATGTTTGCGCGCGATCCAATCTATGCCAATCGCAAACGCAATCGCGATGGCGACTATACCCGATCCATCTTGCGCGATGATCTGGAAGCTGAAGTGCGCCAGATATTTGCATCGCAAAAGCGGTTTGCAAACGGCATTGCCACCCAAAGCTTGTTGGACGCCTTCTGCAAGATTGCATTCGTCCAGCGGCCCATGCAATCAAGCCTTGAACTGGTAGGAAACTGTCCTTTCGTGGAGACAGAAAAACGCGCTTCTGCCTACGCCCCTTCTTTCGAGCGTTTCCGCTTCCTGTCCAAGCTTGTGACGCTGCGCATAGTTTCAGGCCGTAACATGCGCTCGCTCTCGGAAAGTGAGGTTCGCAACTGCCTTACCGAATACGGCACCCGTCAGGGAATGACATGGAAAAACCTGAGAAACATTCTCGGGCTGGCGGCTTCAGAACGTTTCAATGGCGTGGGCAGCGACAAGGAGAAGAACGACTTTGTTCGATCGGCAGGCGCTTGCAAGGGCACCAAAGTTTTGGAAAGTGTACTGATTGGCACGGGCACGGTCAGCGAGCTTGAGTGGCAAAAACTGATTGCGGATGGCAAGGAACTAGATGATGCCATGACTGCGGTCGCCTTCAATGAGGATCTTGATGTCATGCGTGTGGCACTGGGCCAAACCGGACTCGGCCAGCGGGCCGTTGATGCACTATGTGACGCTGCAACAGATGGTACGTTCAACTTCGTCAAGGGCACTGGCCACATCTCCTGCGCGGCGGCGCGGCGTCTGAATCCGCACTTCGAGAGAGCCTTGCGCTATGATGAGGCTTGTCAGGCCGAGGGGTGGGATCACGCTGCGCAACGTGGCTGGAAACTCGACGACATCAAATCACCGGTCGCACAAAAGGCGGCACGGGAGATCATGAAACAGATAAAGGTGCTTGAGGATGCCTATGGCCCCTTCGACCGTATTCAAATCGAAATGGCTCGCGAGATCGGCAAGAGCATCGAAGAGCGCAGGAAGATTGAAAGCGGTCAGAACAAGCGAACCGTTGCGCGCCAGAAGTCTGAATCAGATTTGAAAGAACTGATCGGCGTCTCTCACGTTCGGGGGGCGGACATCCTGCGCTACGAGCTGTGGAAGGAGCAAAATGGGGAATGCCTGTATACCGGTAAAGGTATTTCACCTTCTGCGATACTGGCTTCGGACAACAGTGTTCAAGTCGACCATATTCTTCCATTCAGCCGGTTCGCCGACAATTCATATCTGAACAAGACGCTTTGCTTCACCGACGCCAACCAGGCCAAAAGGAACCGTACTCCGTTTGAATGGATATCCGCGGACAAACCGGACGATTGGGACCGGTTCTCCAAGGCAGTGGAGCTTTGCAAGTCCATGAAGGGAATCAAGAAGCGCAACTATCTGATGATGGATGCCGCCGAGCGCGAGGGACAGTTTCTGGAGCGCAACCTCAATGATACGCGCTATGCGCTGAAGGTGGTGCTTGGTCTTTTGAAAACACGGTATCCTGACGAGTTGGCAGGCACCAACCCTGATGGTAGCGAGCGGAAGCGCCGCAGGGTGTTTGCAAGACCTGGAGGTATAACCGCAGCACTACGCCGTGTCTGGGGGCTTGAGAGCCTCAAGAAAGATTCGGAGGGAAACCGGCTGGCCGATGATCGACACCACGCGCTGGATGCCATTGTTACCGCCTGCTGCTCGGAAGGGCTGCTGCAAAGAGCTACCCGAGTGGCGCAGGAACAGGAAAGACGAGGCCAGCAATTCGAACTGCGAGATTTGCCGCCACCTTGGGGCGATGCGGCGAGCTTTCGCCGGGAAGTGGCCGAAGCGGTGGAAAGCGTGTTTGTGTCACGACCGGCATCAGGCCGCATCAGGGGAAAGGGGCACGATGCAACTGTCAAGGCGATCCGGGAAATAGACGGAGAAGAACGGCTGGTTTCGCGGAAGAGTGTCAACGAACTTAACCTCCCGGACCTTGATCGCATTCCTGTTCCCAAACCCTATGGAAAGATCGCAGAGCCGGCAAAACTGCGCTATGATATGGTGGAAGCCTTGCGCACCTGGATCGAGGCCGGAAAGCCGAAGGACAATCCGCCCCGCTCGCCGAAAGGCGACGTAATCAAGAAAGTAACGCTGGAACCAGAACGCAAGAAGAACGGTTCGCTTGGTGGCACAGGTGTTGTCATTCCTCTCAATGGCGGCAGTGTGGACCGTGCGGACATGGTGCGCGTAGACGTTTTCTCGAAGCCGAATGCGCATGGCAAAGAAGAATATTACCTTGTCCCGATCTATCGCAGTGACGCTTATTCAAGTGATCCGGATTTGGCTGCTGCGCCGCCGAACCGGGCGGTCCAGGCAAACAAGCCTGAATACGAGTGGCCTGTGATGGGCGAAGACCATCAGTTTCATTTTTCACTGATGTCGTTTTCACTTGTTGAAATCATACGGCCAAGTGGAGAAATCATTAGAGGATATTTCCGGGGGCTTGATCGTTCTACTGGGGCAATAACCTTGTCCGAGCATAATGATTCCTTGTCGCTGGTACGCGGTATTGGAGCAAGGACCCTTTTAAGTTTCAAGAAATTTAACGTTGACAGGTTAGGTTGTGTCCATGAGGTCAAACGGGAGACCCGGACATGGCGTGGAAAGGTGTACACCTGACGAGACCAGCCAGGCTTTGCATTCGGGAAAGCCAATTGCTGGTTGGGCAAGATGAAGGTGACGTCACCATAGCGCTCGAAGATATCGCCTGGCTCATTGTCGATGACCAGCGAACCAGTCTGACGGCAGGTGTCCTTTCTGCCTGTGCAGGGCAGGGAATTGCAGTGCTTGTCTCGGACAAGCGCCACATGCCATGTTCACTTGCATTGCCGCACCATATTCATCACCGCACGGCGGCTGTCGCAAATCTGCAACTGTCCGCATCGGTGCCACTGAAGAAGCGGCTTTGGCAATCAATAGTAAGAGCCAAGATCGCCAATCAGGCGCGCACACTCGAATATCTCGCGAGAAGGGATCCCCCGCCGCTGGACAAAATGGTCGAACGCGTGGGCTCCGGCGATCCGGAAAACATTGAAGCGCAAGCTGCGCGCGCCTACTGGTCGTGTTTGTTCGATCAATTCAGCCGAGGCAACGAAGCGGACTGGCGCAATGCTGCTTTGAACTATGGCTATGCGGTAATACGGGGAGCAATCGCAAGAGCACTGACTGCCAGTGGCTTCATTCCGGCAATTGGCCTTCATCACGCCAGCATCACAAATGCCTTCAATCTTGCCGATGATCTCATGGAACCCTTTCGCCCGGTAGCCGATATCGTTGTTGCGTCGCTTTTTCAGGACCGGAGCGTAGATGATCAACTTTCGAAGGAGGACCGTCAGGCGCTTGCCTCCCTGCCTCTGAAGGAAGTGGAAATAGGCCAGAGCAAGATGTCTGTACTTCATGCTTGTGAAGAAACGGCCAAGTCGCTTGTTCGCGCGCTGGAGGGCGCCGATGTCGATTTGCTGAACTTGCCAACTGCACTTGGTCACAGGGGAGAAATCGGGTGAACCCGCTGGAGGCGCGTTTCATGTGGTTGATGGTGTTTTTTGATCTGCCTGTAGGTACCAAAAACGAGCGGCGACACGCGACCCGTTTCCGAAATGCGCTCAAGAAAGATGGC
This sequence comes from Nitratireductor sp., assembly GCA_020441795.1. Lineage (GTDB taxonomy): Bacteria > Pseudomonadota > Alphaproteobacteria > Rhizobiales > Rhizobiaceae > BOKV01. Next base: position 293 of record JAGRLM010000048.1, on the reverse strand, counting down.
TTCCTCATGTTGCAATTTTCGGTTTATGCTCGCGTATGCAGAGCTCAAGAAGGTGTGGATAAACATCTCAAGCGGTTGAGAACATCGTTGCCACCGGCTGGTAGTGTCCGCACGCTTCAAGTGACAGACAAACAATTCGAACGAATGAAACTGCTTGTTAGTGATTCGAAAAAAACCGAACAAAAAGCGCCAGAGCAGATGGTTCTGCTCTGATTTTCCGGACGATCAAGCCGGGAAAATCAAAGCAGAAACAACATCTTGCCGTGGACCGAGCCTACCACAGGGAAATCGGT
>JAGRLM010000498.1 GCA_020441795.1 Nitratireductor sp. | reverse complement strand
TTCAAGCTTCATACCGGCGTGAAATTCCACGACGGCACGGATTTCGACGCAAGTGACGTCAAGTTCTCGCTTGACCGTGCCCGCGCGGAAGACTCGACCAATGCCCAGAAAGGCCTGTTCAAGGCCATCGAGAATGTCGAAGTGGTTGATCCTGCAACGGTAAGGATCACGCTATCCTCGCCAGCCGGAAATTTCCTGTTCAACATGGGTTGGGGTGATGCAGTTATCGTGGCACCCGAGAGCGCTGACGGAAACAAGGAAAATCCGGTCGGAACCGGCCCGTTCAAATTTTCGAACTGGGCCAAGGGCAGCGCCATCGAGATCGTTCGCAACGATGCCTATTGGGGCAACAAGGTGGCACTTTCAAAGGCCACCTTCCGCATCATCCCTGACGCCTCTGCTGCAATTGCAGCGCTTCAGGCCGGCGATGTTGACGGCTTTCCTAATTTCCCGGCACCAGAGGCAGTGCCCGCCTTCCAGGCCGACCCGCGCTTTTCCGTGGTGATCGGCTCGACCGAGGGCGAAACCATTCTGGCGCTCAACAACAAGCGCGCGCCCTTTGACAATCTGAAGGTTCGCGCCGCGATTTCCAGCGCCATTGACCGGCAGGCCATTATCGATGGCGCCATGTTCGGACTGGGCACGCCAATCGGCACCCATTTCGCGCCGCATCACCCGGCCTATGTTTCCGAGACCATCAACACCTGGCCACATGATATCGAAAAAGCCAAGGCGCTGCTGAAAGAGGCAGGGTTCGAAAACGGCTTCAAGGCGAAGCTCACTTTGCCACCGCCAACCTATGCGCGGCGCGGCGGCGAGATCATCGCATCGCAATTGCGCGAGATCGGTATCGAGGTCGAGATCATCCCGGTCGAATGGAAACAGTGGCTGGAAGGTCCGTTCAAGGGCGATTTCGACATGACGATCGTGTCGCATACCGAGCCGATGGATATAGGCATCTATGCCAATCCGGACTATTATTTCGGCTATGACAGCAAGGAATTCCAGGCTGTCATGGAAAAGCTGAACCTGACCACCGATGAATCTGCGCGCTACGCATTGATGGCCGAAGCGCAGAAGATCATCTCCCGAGATGCGGTCAATGTCTATCTGTTCGAACTGGCAAAGACCGGTGTCTGGGATGCCAGGATCAAGGGCCTGTGGGACAATTCACCAGTGCAGGCCAATGACCTGACCGGCGTTTCCTGGAGCGAATAGCATCACGGGAAATCAATACCGCCGGTAGCCGGGAGGCTACCGGCGTTTTCATTCCGTATCTGCCAACACGAATTGAGCACCTTGGCCTGGTTCCTCGCCAAAAGACTGGTTTCCTTTGCAGTGACGCTGGCGCTCGCCACCATCGTCATTTTTGCCATGCTCGAGATCGTGCCGGGAGACCCTGCCCGCCTGATGCTCGGCATCAATGCGACACAGGACGCGGTCGACGCGTTGCGCCAGCAAATGGGCCTCGACCTGCCACCCGTCACCCGATATTTCGCTTGGGTAGGCGGCATGCTTGGTGGGGACTTTGGCCGCAGCTATACCTATTCGGTTCCCGTGGCTGAACTCATCGGCGAGCGGCTTTGGGTGTCACTGCCACTTGCCGTCATTGCGCTGGTGCTTTCCACCGTCATCGCCCTGCCCGTTGGCATTGCAGCCGCATCGCGGCGCGGAACAGCCGCCGATACCGCAATCATGGCCTCAACACAACTGGGCGTGGCCATTCCCAATTTCTGGTTTGCCATTCTTCTGGTTTATGTCTTCGCAGTCACCCTGCGCCTGGTTCCCGCCGGCGGTTTTCCCGGTTGGGACAAGGGCTTGCTGGACGGCCTGGTTGCCCTGGCACTTCCCGCGATTGCGCTTGCCCTGCCACAGGCAGCGATCCTCTCGCGTGTTACCCGCTCTGCACTGGTGGAGACACTGGGTGAGGACTATGTGCGCACCGCTCGCGCCAAGGGCCTGAACCGCAATGCCGTATTGTGGCGCCATGCGCTTCGTAATGCGATGATCCCGGTCGTCACCATCATGGGTCTGCAATTCGCCTTTCTGCTGGCCGGAACGATCATCATCGAGAATGTCTTTTATCTGCCGGGTCTCGGTCGGCTCGTTTTCCAGGCCATCACCCAGAACGACCTGCCGGTCGTCCAGAATGTCGTGATGCTGCTTGTCGCGACCGTCATCGTCATCAACTTCCTCGTCGACATAGCCTATGCCCTGATCGACCCGCGATTGCGAAAGCGCGAGCCATGAGCATGGATGGCGGCATGATGCCCGATCACGGTGAAAGCCATGTCGAGACCTGGGGGGATTTCTTTGCGCGAGGCTTCAAATCGCGCTCAATGGTAGCCGGAACAATCCTGGTGGCAATAGTGCTCATGGCGGCGCTGGTTTCCTTTGTCTGGACCCCTTTCGACGTCACCAGACTGGTGATTGCCGACCGCCTGAAAGCGCCCACTTCCCTGCACTGGTTTGGAACCGATCACTTTGGCCGCGACATCTTTTCGATGATCATGGT
>JAGRLM010000497.1 GCA_020441795.1 Nitratireductor sp. | reverse complement strand
GCCTTACCACTTGGCTACGCCCCATGAAGCAGTGGCCGCTGTATAGCCAGTCATCCGGCTCGCTGCAAGCGTGATTGACACGCAAAAGCGATGTTTGGCAATTGCAAGCATTTGCGGTGGTCCCTGTTTCTGGCCCTGTTTGCGTCCCTTTTTCTGGCCCTGTTTGCGGCTGCCGCAAATTGAATAATTGCTGGCACATTGTTGCCAGCCGGATGGAATGGTCGGTCTATCTTCAGTTGGTCGGCAAATTGGAGCGATGGGAAAATGGCGAAGACAAATCCCGCAATGGCGCTATCACGGGTAACGGCCTTTACTCTTGATCTTGTGCCGGAAGACATTCCGCTTCCTGCGCGGGAAATGGCTGCCCTGCTGTTGCTCGACACGCTCGGCGTTTGTGCGGCATCCGCACCGATGGAGGCTGGCGTGCTCGGGCGCGAAACGGCGGCAATGCTTCATGCAGCCGGCAATCCGGCAATGGCGGCACGCATGCTGTTTGATGGCAGGCCGGTCAGCATTGCGGGTGCTGCCTATGCCGGTGCGACGCAGATCGACAATCTGGACTGGCACGATGGCTATAACCCGACCAAGGGGCATATCGGGGTTGTTGTGGTGCCAACGCTTGCAGCGCTTGCAGAAAGCCATCATGACCTCAGCGGCGCGGAAGCGCTTGCTGCACTGGTGATCGGATATGAAATTGCCGGGCGGGCCGCGATTTCCCTGCATGCCTCGGTCAGCGACTACCACACATCGGGCGCGTGGAACGCGCTTGGCGTGACCGCGATGGCAGCGCGTCTGCGCGGATTGACGCCTGGCCAATTGCGCGAGGCGCTGGGAATTGCCGAATATCACGGACCGCGCAGCCAGATGATGCGCGAGATTGCCAATCCGACGATGCTGCATGACGGTTCCGGTTGGGGAGCGCTGGCGGGCATGTCTGCCGCGATCCAGGCCGAGCTTGGCTTTACCGGCGCACCGGCTGTGACCATTGAGGCGCCGGAGGCTGCCATCCACTGGGAGGACCTTGGCCGGTTCTGGCAGGTTGAGCACCAATATGTGAAACCCTATCCGACCTGCCGCTGGGCGCATGCGGCAGTGGATGCGGCGCACGAATTGTGCCTTGCGCATTCCATTGACGCAGTCGACATCGAAACCGTGCGCATCAGGAGTTTCAACTATGCCGTCGAACTGTTTCCCGGAATGCCGGACACGACTTCCAAGGCACAATACAGCCTGCCATTTGCGGTAGCGGTGATGCTGGTGCATCGCAATATCGGCCTTGAGCATGTCTCGGGAGCGGGGCTGGCGGACAATGCGGTTGCGGCACTTGTGGCAAGGACAGAACTGATTGCCGAACAACGGCATGAGGCGCGCTATCCCGCCGGACGCTGGGCCGATGTGGAACTTGTGATGCGCGACGGGCGGATACTGGCATCGGGCGATGTGCATGCGCGCGGCGGGCCGGAGCGCCCCTATTCGGCAGATGACATCATTGCCAAATTCATGGGCACTGCCGTTCCGCTGCTCGGCCAGGCGCGCGCCGCTGCGATCCGGGACGGCTGTCTTTCACTTACCAGCCCCGGCAGCAGGTTTGGCGATCTTGCCGCGCAGCTCTACGACCCGGTTTGAGCAGGTTTCGTTACCCTGCCCTTGCCCTGCCGTGGTAAGCATGGTGCGGGGCCAAAAACGGGAATTTGTATGATGCGGATGGTTTTCATTGCCCTGCTATGCCTTTGGCCGGTTGCCGCCAGTGCCGAGGATCTGACCATAACCGGTGCCAGGATTGTGGATATAGGCGTTTATCAAATTCGCAAGGGCGAAGTGACGGGCAATTCCGCCACGCCTACCGGCGAGATTTCGGCTGTTGATGAAGCCATGTTGCTGGAGCCGGGAACCGGGATCACGGCCAGGATCGGGCTCGAATTCGGCTTTCGCTATGTGGTTGAGGGATTGCCGGAAGGTGCGCCGGTGGAACTGGATTTCGTGCAGACCTACCCCGCGCCGGGGTTGCAAAGCCCGGATGGCGGCGCGCCGCAGCGCTCGGTCCGCTTCCGCCGCACCAAGACAATCGGCAAGACCGAATATCTTGGCTACGGCTTTGAGCAGGACTGGGAGATGGTGCCCGGCAAGTGGACTTTCGAAGTCTGGCAGGGCGAGAGCAAGCTGCTCTTTCAGACCTTCGAAGTCGGGCGGTAGGGCCGCCCTGCCCCGTAGTCACGACAAGGTTGCGAACACCCAATTGGCCATGTCGGCCGATATCGTCGCTTCATCAATTCCGGTGAAGGTGATGGTATCCGCGCCATAGGTCACGACGGCATTGCTTCGCCGTTGTCAAAAAACCCGCCCGGATTGCTCCGGGCGGGTGTTGTTTTTGACAGAGCCGACGCTATCAGGAGAAGATGAAGTCGTTGATATTGGCTTCAAGTTCTGCCTGGGTCACACCGTAGAAGGTGATGGCATCAGCGCCATACGCTATGGTGACGTTGGTTACACCGTCATACAGCGTGAAGTCGGAAAACTGTGTCAGACCTGCCACGCCGCTGAAGCTCACCTGGTCAATACCCAGTTCGAAGTCGTAGATCGCATCAAAGCCCCAACCGGTTTCGAACTCGAAGGTGTCCACCGAGCCATCGGTGAGCCCGGGCTCGTTGCCCCACATCAGGTCATTACCTGTGCCGCCATTGATGGTGTCAGCACCAATGCCGCCGAACAGGAAGTCGCCTTCCGAGCCACCGAAGAGATGGTCGTCTCCGTCCTGACCGAAGGCGACGTCACCATTGTCCTCGGCATAGATCCAGTCATTTCCGTCCTCCCCAAAGAAGGTGTCGGTTCCAATGCCGCCATACATGGTGTCGTCCCCGGTGCCGCCAATGAGGATGTCGTCGCCCTCATCGCCATACAGCGTGTCATTGCCGCTTTCCCCACGCAGCCAGTCATTGCCGCCGCCGCCGTGGATGATGTCGTCGCCACCGCCTGTGGCCGCACCGTCGCCATTGTCACCCCAGATATAGTCGATTTCATCACCACCGGAGATAGTGTCATTTCCGGTGCCACCCCAGATAAAGTCGGTGCCACCCTCACCATTGATGGTGTCGTCGTCGGCGCCACCATAGGCATAGTCGCCATCATCGCCACCATTGATGGTGTCGTTTCCGGCCTCGCCGAACAGCTGATCAACGCCAGGGCCACCATTCAGGGTGTCATCACCGTTGCCACCATAAAGCCAGTCATCACCTTCAGCGGCATTGATGGTGTCATTGCCGTCATTGCCGAAGAGATAGTCGACATCCTCATAGCCATTGATGGTGTCAATGCCACCACCACCTGCCAGGTAGTTAGAGGTCTCGTCGCCCTCTAGCACGTTATTGGCTCCGGCGATATCAATGGTGATCTGATGCTCGGTGCCATCAATGGTTTCCACCGTGATGAAATCCTGCAGGGTGTCGCCATCATTGAGTGCCCGCACGGTGGCATTGGCGTTGTCGACTATATAGGTCCAGGCGCCGTCAGCAGCGATTGCCAGCAGGCCATACATCCCCTGAACGGTAACAGCCGTGTTCCACGTATCGTCATCATTGTCGATGTCGGTGTTATCCAGATCGCCAGTGGCCGGCGTAGCGCTTTCCTCTCCGGTTGCCCCGGTGTCGGCACCTGTAACCACTGCCGCATCATTGGTACCTGTCACAGCGAATGTTACACTTCCGGTGTCAGACAGGGACCCATCACTGACCGTGTAATTGACCACAACATCAACTGTGTCGCCGACATTGAGTGGCTGATAAACCGCCGCAGTACCGTCGAAGCTGAATTCTCCATTTGACGGATTGTAGCTGATCCCTGCCTCGGCAAGCGATGCCAAGGGCAGTCCATTCACTGTGACGCTGTCGAAAGTGAAGGACGATGGGTCCAGAGTGCTGTCGACATCGGTTGCAAAGACTGAAATCGGGAAGCCCACCGATCCGATAGTCTCGATGAAGCTGTCGTCCTCATCTGTCGGATCAGGCGCAACGAAGTCGATTGCCACAGGCGCATCATTCGTGCCCGTGATCGTGATCGTGATCTCCTGCTCAGTCCCGTCCGTCGTTGCAACCGTCACCGTGTCGGTCAGGCTCTGGCCGGTACCCAGCGCGTCGACCGTGGCATTGCCATCGTCAACCGCATAGCTCCACTCACCTGCCGCATTGATCGTCAGCGTGCCATAGGCACCCTGGCTCACAACCGTGGTGTTCCACTCGTCATCAGCGTTGTTCGCGTCAACATCGGTGGAGTTGAGATCGCCCGTTGCCGGGGTCGAGGCATCCTCCGTCACCGTGCCTGCAATGTCGCCGGTAATCACAGCTGCATCATTCGTGCCCGTGATCGTGATGATTGCCGTCTGGCTAACAACCGTGTTGTGAATATCGCTTACACTGTATGTCACGGTCACCTGGACAGACTGCCCGACCCCGAGTGAGTTATAGGCAGCATCAGTCGGATCCACCGAAAGGGATGAACCGGTCAGGTTGAAGCCTGCAGGCTCAGTGCTGGAAGCAGCACCTCCGCCCACCGAATATTGCACGTTGGACACAGTGAGCGTCGCCGTTTCGCCATCATCAGCGTCAGAGGCGCCCTGCAACAGATTTACCTGATAGCTTGCGTCGCCTTCGCTGGCAGTGGAGGTAACGATGCCCGAAACCACAGGCCCGTCATTGGTGCCCGAGACCGTTATGGTCAGGGTTGTGGGAACATCGGCAAAGCCGTCATTCACGGTGATATTGGCAACAACCACCTCAGTCTGGCCAGTCGGGATATGCTGGTATGCGGCATTGACCGGATTAAACGAATAGCTGCCATTACTGTTCAGCGTCAGGCCGGCCACCGGCGCATCAAGCGTGTAGGTGAGTATCGCTCCATCATCGACATCGCTGTCATTACCCGCAACCGAACCGGTCACAACCGAGCCGTCTTCCGTGGCAGTGTTTACATCGGCAATCACTGTTGGAAGATCATTGCTGCCCGTGATCGTGATCGTTGCCGTCTGCGATACCGTCGCGCCCTGGGCGTCCTCGACATCATAGCTGACCACGATGGTGGTCGTATCGCCAAATGCCAGATGGTCGAAGCTGCCATCCGTCGGATCAACCGACAGCGTCGCATCCGTCAGGCTCAAGCCTGATGGAGCCGTACCAGAGGCCGCGCCACCATCCACCGCATAGGTGACGCTCGACACAACCAGTGTGGCAGTCTCGCCATCGTCCAGATCGGATGCACCATCAAGCAGATCGACCGTGTAAGCCGCATCACCCTCACTGGCATTCGACGTAATTGCCGAAGCAACCGTCGGAGCATCATTCGTGCCCGTGATGGTGATGGTTGCCGTCTGGGCAACCGTCGCGCCCTGGGCGTCCTCGACATCATAGCTGACCACGATGGTGGTCGTATCGCCAAATGCCAGATGGTCGAAGCT
>JAGRLM010000496.1 GCA_020441795.1 Nitratireductor sp. | reverse complement strand
TCATTGGACTTCTGGTCGGCCTTGTCACAGCGGCCTTTTCCGCAACGGTTGGAAAGCAGGTCCTTGAGTCTGTCGAAAACCAACAGCGAAAGAAGCGGGACCGGGAAAACGAACAGATCGAGGCGGCAATACGCGCTGTTAATGGAAACCGGAAAGCGGTCGCCATTGAAGCAATCAGGAAACTTGATCGTCTTCGCACGAGTTGACGCATTTTCGTTTTTATACGGCAAGTTTGGCCGGTTTCTCAGTTGGAATTCGGTTTCATGATGGAGGATGGCAAATGAAAACCATCCTGGCATATGGCGATTCGCTGACCTGGGGATCGAACCCCGCCACGGGCGGGCGACACCCGGAAGCAGTGCGCTGGCCCACGGTGCTCGAAAAGGCACTTGAGGGTCGCACAAGGGTGGTTACGGATGCGCTGCGAGGCCGCACAACCGCTTATGATGAGTACCTGGCTGATTGTGACCGCAATGGCGCGCGTACGCTTCCAACCACGCTTTACACCCATGCACCGATTGATCTGGTCATCCTGATGCTCGGTTCCAATGACATGAAACCGCATATTGCCGGCAGGGCAGTCGCTTCCCTTCAAGGCATGCGCAGACTGGTTTCGATTGTGAAAAACCACAATCCCGGACTGTCGGGATTGGAGGCACCGGAAGTGCTGATCGTTGCGCCGCCACCGCTCTGCGAGACGGCAGACCCGTTCTTTGCGGCAATGCTGGCTGGCGGAGTGGAGCAATCAGCGATGCTGGCTTCGCATTATTCCGATCTGGCGGATGAACTGGGTTGCGGATTTTTTGATGCGGCACGCGTGTCTCGAACTGCACCCGCTGACGGAATTCACCTGGACGCCGAAAATACCGTAGCGCTTGGCAAGGCACTTGCACCAATTGCGCATGTAATGCTCGGTCTTTGATCGGCATCAAGTGACAAGGAGTGACAAGCACCTAGTCTGGCCAGGACCAAACAAACAGGAGGCTTAAGCCATGTCGAACGTACCCCATGAATTGCACGAGGAATTTCCAGAATACACTGACAAGATTCATGATCTGAAAGTGTCGAATGCCCATTTCGCAAAACTTTTCGATGCCTATCACGAGATCAATCGCGCGGTGCACCGTGCAGAAACCAATATCGAACCAACCGATGATCTGCACATGGAACAGATGCGCAAGGAACGGCTGAAACTGAAGGATGAACTTTTCGGAATGCTGCAGGGCTGACGAAATCCGCAAATCAGGATGCGGCGGGCATTTGCCCGCCGAACAACTGAACCAGTGCTTCGCCACCTTGCGACAGAATGATCAGGATCACGACAGCCATCACTATGCGGGAAACCGCTCGGATCAGCCGGAGCCTGAGCGCGGAAAAGATTGCCGACAGGGCAAGGATGGCCACCAGGCCGAGACCGCAGAGCTGGAACAGGGGTGGCAGTGCCATGATCCGTTCAAGAGAAATGAGAGACGATATTGTTTCCATGCAATTGCTCCAATGCTGATTGGAGCACACTATGACCCGGATTTGGACCAAACAAGGACGAAGCAATGGCTGCAGATTATGACGTGATCATCATAGGTTCCGGCCCTGGCGGCTACGTAACCGCCATACGCGCGGCACAGCTTGGCTTGAAGACAGCAATTGTCGAGCGCGAGCATCTGGGCG
>JAGRLM010000495.1 GCA_020441795.1 Nitratireductor sp. | reverse complement strand
GCGCTGACGCAATTTTATGAAATCCGCGAAACGCCGGGACTGAAAAAGAAGCCGTCCACCTCGGAAGCGCTGGACTGGATACGCCTGCTGGTCTCGGACCAGATGGAACCGGAGGACTTGCGCAGCGATCCAAAGAACATGCTGCCGAAACTGCATGGCGCTCTGCTCAAGAACGAGCAGGATGTGCACCTTTTCGAAAGGCTGGCATTTCTGGCAAGGCAAAGGGGTCAATGAGGCGCAAAGCCCGGATTGTTCTACAATCTTGATTTTTGTAGAACAATCGATATGTTCTACAAAATAGGGAATTGTAGAACATGGCAAGATACCACTCATCGCTGGCGCACTCCGCCTATATCGATCTGCGCCGCTCGTTGCAGGATGAAGCCGTTACGCAAATACGCGGAAATGTGGTTTTGGCAAAACGCAATGGTCGAGGATATTGGTACGACACTTATCGTGTCGGAAATTCAGTGCAAAAGACCTATATCGGCGAAGACAGCGCAGAATTGCGGGAACGCATTGCGCGCACGACGGAACTCAAGAAGAACGCCAAATTGCGCCAGACAGACCGCTCCAGGCTGGTACGCCTGCTGCGGACGGAAGGAATTACCGGCGTTGATACCACAACCGGAAGCTTGCTGTCGGCATTGGCTATGAGCGGTGTCTTCCGCCTTGGTGGAACCCTGGTTGGAACCATTGCATTTCGGCTTTATGAGGGCGAGTTGGGGATCAGGTTGCCGACCGATGAGACAACCGAAACCAACGATCTGGACATTGCCGCGTTTGAACAATTGTCACTGGCACTGGCACAAACCGATGCGGCAGACGTCAACAAGGCACTTGCGGATCTGGATTTCGAAGCCGTTCCTGGACTCTCGCCAAGAAAATTCTGGCGCTGGAAGCAAACGCGTGGCGAAATGATGGTCGAGTTCCTGACCCCTTCCTTTGATTCAGAGGAAGGCATCCGCCTGCTGCCGGCGCTGGGTGTTCATGCGCAGGCGCTGCATTTTCTCAATTTCCTGATTGCCGACCCGATCAAGGCAGCAGTTCCCTACCGTTCCGGCGTACTGGTGCAGATTCCGGCACCTGAACGCTTCGCGGTGCACAAGCTGATTGTTGCTGATCGGCGACAAGGTGGTCCGGATGCGTTGAAATCAATCAAGGACCGGCGTCAGGCCGCCTTTCTGATCGAGGTGCTCGCCCAGGACCGGCCCGATGAGTTGCGTGAGGCATGGGAGGATGCACGCAATCGCGGACCCAGATGGCGCGAGCGGCTGGACCGCAGCCTTGCGCGCATGCCCGACACGGCAAAATTGCTGGCAACGCTTTGAATTGCTTGCCTGATTGTATGGCATGCGCATAGATGCTCACCTGATACACAGGTGACGCAAGATGAAAATGCGCTCCGACAGCACTTCGCAGTAGTGACGCGGCAAGGCACACTATCCTGCAAGTGCAAGTGGGAATCGAACGAGGAGAAACCCCATGACTTCCCTGGCTTCACGTGAATGGGTGCCTGCGCATTGCGAAACGCATATCCGGAAAATCGCAGCGACAACGGCCAATGCATCCAGCCTTGATACTGCGTTGCGGCTTGATGCGCTGATCAAGCGGAACCGCGAGATTCATGAGCGCGATTGCTTCAACCTCAATCCTGCAACCAATGTGATGAACCCCAAGGCAGAGGCGGCACTCGCCAGCGGCATTGGCTCGCGGCCATCGCTTGGCTATCCCGGNNGCGACAAATACGAGATGGGGCTTGAAGCCATCGAGGAGATCGAGGTGATTGCCGCAGAACTGGCTGGCGAGATCTTCAAGGCGAAATACTCGGAAATCCGCGTTGCGTCCGGCGCGATGGCCAATCTCTACGGCTTCATGGCGACATGCAAACCTGGTGACGCGATCATTGCGCCACCGGCTAGCATCGGCGGGCATGTTACGCATCACAATGCCGGATGCGCAGGGCTTTACGGCCTCACCATTCATGAGGCTCCGGTCAATAGTGACGGTTTCACCATTGATGTCGACGGCTTGCGCAAGCTGGCGCGCGAAGTGCGGCCAAAGCTGATCACGGTTGGCGGCAGCCTCAACCTGTTTCCGCATCCTGTCGGTGACATCCGCATGATTGCCGACATGGTGGGTGCGAAGGTGATGTTTGACGCCGCGCACCAGTGCGGAATCATTGCGGGGGGCAAATGGCCGAACCCGCTCGATGAAGGTGCGCATTTCATGACCATGAGCACCTACAAGAGCCTCGGCGGCCCGGCAGGCGGCTTGATCGTCACCAATGATGCGGCAATCGCGGAGCGGCTCGACGCCATTGCATTTCCGGGGCTTACCGCAAATTTTGATGCAGCAAAATCTGCAGCATTGGCAATAACGCTGCTCGACTGGCGCGAATATGGCGAGGCCTATGCGGCGCAGATGATTGCCGTTGCAAAGGCGCTTGCGCATGCCCTGGCAGCGGAAGGCCTGGCGGTTCATGCTGCGCAGCATGGTTTCACGCAATCGCACCAGTTCGCCATTGAGGCAGCCGCACATGGAGGCGGTCAGACAGCCTCGAAAAAACTGCGAGAAGCGGGCTTTCTTGCCTGCGGAATCGGCTTGCCGATTGCGCCGGTCAAGGGAGACCTCAACGGATTGCGTATCGGCACGCCAGAACTGGTGCGCTGGGGCATCACTGCGGATGACGCGCCGCGCATGGCCGCGCTTATTGCGCGCGCATTGACAACCAATGCACCGGCTGACCTTGCCGGTGAGGTCAGCGCCTGGCGCCAGAGCTTCAACCGGTTGCACTATATCCGGCAATAGGTGTTTGCAGCCAGCCCCGTGTGAGCTGGCCGCAGATGGTGCTGCTTACAGCGTAATGCGGTATTTGGCGAAACCGCCCT
>JAGRLM010000494.1:249-2128 GCA_020441795.1 Nitratireductor sp. | reverse complement strand
CCGGTGCCTTCGAGCGCACAGCCCGGATAATAGGCAACCTTCTTGTATTTGCCATTCTGACCGGTCGTCATCATTCAACTCCCTTCGGTCCCAGATTGAGTGCCTTGCGATTGGCCGTCTCGACCTCACCGATATATTCCTCGATTGCAGCGCGTGCCTTGCCCCAGCCCCTTGTGCGCGGGCGGAAGACACTCGCCCAGCCAAGTCTGATCAGATAGAAAAACGGGAAGCGCTTGATCAGCCCGGTCACGAGTGCAACCAGCCATGGCTGGGTCAGTTTCTGGTTGGTGCCCTTGAAGAACTGGCGCAGCACCAGCCCGTCCTCGATCTTGCCGGTGTCGAAAACCTGTTTCGAGAACGCCTCGTCAAAGATCATCGACGGCTTCTTCTCGGTATGGCCCTTGAGTTCCAGCCAGTGGGCGGTCGCCTTCATTACACCCTCCGGATTGACATCGCGCGGGCAGGCATAAGTGCATTTGTTGCAGGAAACGCATTGCCAGATGATGTCCTTGTCGCGGACGAGTTCGGATTCCATGCCGAGCCGGATCAGGTAGATCCAGTAGCGCGGGTTGAAATCCGGGTTGATCGCATTGACCGTGCAGGCATTGGTGCAGGAGCCACATTGCCAGCATCGCGAGATGTTTTCACCGCCGCCAAGCGCCTCGATTTCATCCTGCATGGCTTCGTTGTAATCGCTGATCGCGCGCGTCTCGATGAAGGTGCTCCAGTGACCCGATACATCGACACCATCAATGATCAGGTTGTCATGGGTGACCAGGTTTTCCGGACGGATCAGGGATTTCTCGTGGATCGGCATCAGGAAACCTCTTCATGTGTGACGAGCCGCTGTGCGCCAAGCACATGGGCGGTTCCGTCAATCAGTTTCAGGCGGGTGCGCCCGGTTTCGGTATCGACTGCGTCAAGACCAAGCATGCGCCTGGTATGCAGCATGGCATCGCCTGCCCCGGTGAAGTCGGAGCGCAGATACTGCCCTCCCCGGTCATTGATGTATCCGGAATAGACATGGGCCATCAGCATGTCGCAATAGAATGGCAGGTCACGAAAGACGCCGTTGTCCTTCAGGAAGCCTTCCAGTTCGGCTTGCAGCGTTGCATAGGTTGCGAAGCTGTTGTCGGCCGTGATCCTTGCTGCATCCACGTCATCGGCAAACCAGATTTCGCGCAAGACGCCGGTGCCCACCCGCTCATCCCAGACCCAGCGGGTCATCAGCGGATAACGCTCGGGAGCAGTGAAATGCAGGATTTCGGCACCGAGATCACGGACCCAACGGTGCTCCTTGTCCTGTGGAAAGCTCTCGACAAAGGCCTTCATCCGGGCATCGGCTGTCGAAGTATCGGACCAGCCTTCCAGCAGGCCGATAATGCGCCGATGCAGGGCGGCATAGCCGAAGTCGCCGATCCAGCCGGCAATGCGGCGACGCACGGGGGTGATGAAGGCGGCAAGGTCAAGAAACTCGTCCTGGCTCATCTGAGCGACCCGGCCCTTGCCGAGGATTTCCTCGAACAGCGAGGCCTTGAGGGCAAGAGCTCCGACATAGCGCTCCACCCCGCCGGTGTCTTCAGCGGCAGCCACAAGATGTTCGAAGGCGCGACGCAGGCGCGGCCCGGAAAGATCGAGGACAGGCCCCGTTCTTTCCTTTACGACATCCTTGCGGCGCAGCAGCGAAAACATTACTCGGCGGCCTCCTTGAGCGGGCTGCGAAGCATGTTGAGGGCCTGAATGGCAGCGGCATGGCCTTGCGCGATCGAATCGTCAATCGTTTCAGGCCCGGTTGCAGCCCCTGCCACGAACACGCCCGGACGCGATGTCTCTGCCATGTGCAGATAGGTCGAAGGCTTGTCGACATAGCCATATTTGT
>JAGRLM010000494.1:0-129 GCA_020441795.1 Nitratireductor sp. | reverse complement strand
CCAGCAGGCGCTTGCCATCGGAGGTGACTTCCGCGATACGGGCCTTGATATACTTGACCTTGTGCTCTTCCTGGCTCTCCCAGTAATAGGCCCCCTCGTAGAGACCGAAGGTGCGGATATCCATATAGT
>JAGRLM010000493.1 GCA_020441795.1 Nitratireductor sp. | reverse complement strand
CGGCGATGGATCGAGCCATGCAGGCCCCAGGCCGTCGGGTCGGGAGCATCGGGTCTTTCCATGGTCTTTGGGTCATTTGCATCAAGCAGCAGCAGGTCGCTCGCCTTGATGAGCGAGAAATGCATCTGGTTGGGATTCATCAGGAACTGCGTGCCATCGTTATTGACGGCGAGCGAAAAGTGGTTGGCAACCTGTTCATGCATGTTGAGCCGTGCTGCCCAGCGAAAGCTCGCCGCCAGTTCCACCCGCTCCAGGTAATATTGCAGGTTTTCGCGGCCCGAGGCACGATGGCTCGAAATGTTGGTAACGCTCATGGCTTTTCTCCTGATATGACCGGATGATGTGGCTATTCGCGTGAATTGGCAAGCCGCGCGTTGCGCCGTATTTCCATCGCAGGTGCACCTGCATGGCTCGCAAACGCCCGCGAAAAGGCCGAAAGCGAGCCGAAGCCGGTTCGTATGGCGATCTCGCGCATGGCAAGATCGGTATCGATTACCAGCCGCCGCGCGGTCTGAAGTCGCAATTTGGAGAAATAGGCAGCGGGGCTTTCACCAATCGTCTTGCGGAACAGGGTTTCCAGCGTTCGAACCGAAACACCCGCCCGCCTGGCAATGACTGAGGTCGAAAGCGGCCGGTCAATCGCGCGCTCCATCAGCCTGATTGCCTCGGCAACACGCGGTTCCATTGCCGCTATCCGCCCCAGTGAAACAGCTGGCTGCACGTCACTCGCGGCATGTGCCTCGTCATAAATGAAGACACTGGCCACTTCGAGCGCAATGCGGTGGCCAAACCGGCTTCGGATGAGATGCAGCATCATGTCGAGTGTTGGCGATGCCCCGCCTGCTGTCATCACATTGCCATCCGTGACAAATCGCTGGGTCTTCAACTCTGTCTCGGGAAAGGCCTGGGCAAAGTCCTCGAAATCCTCCCAATGGGTGGTGGCCGCCCTTCCCTCCAGCAATCCCATACGTGCAAGAACCCAGCTTCCCGCCTCGACACCGGCGATGATCTTGAAGCGGCGGGACAGCTTTTTTAGCTGTGCAATCGCCCGGCTGCCGGCATGGCTTGCATGGTTGAATGCCGACACGATGATCAGCAACTCACCCGACAAGTCATCATCAATCCTGCCATGCGAGGCGATGGGCAATCCGCAGGTCATCATCACAGGTCCGCCATCGATGGTGACAATCCTCCAGCGCACCAGTTCCTGGCGCGATACCCGGTTGCAGGCGCGCAAGGGTTCAATGGTCGAGGCAAGCGACAGCATGGAGGATTCGGGCAGCACCAGAATGGTTATTTCCATCGGCGCTGCCTTCTGCCCAGTCGGTGATGCCGGTAGTGCTGGCTGTGTTTTGTTTTCGTCCATTGCGCAATCAATCAATTTTCCCGCGCTGATTGTCAAACGCAATTCCGCTTTTGCGTCATGATCGACACCATGGTCGACCGCTGAACTGGAGGAGAAAGCGATGCCACTGGAAATGAACCGCGAGGTTTTCATCAC
>JAGRLM010000492.1 GCA_020441795.1 Nitratireductor sp. | reverse complement strand
AGCTGATCGGGATGTGCCGGATCGGCTGACCGGTCGCCTCGGACAACTCCCGCGCCATGTCGGCAAAGGTCATCAGGCGCGGGCCGGTCACCTCGTAGAGCTGGCCCTTGTGGCCCTCCTCGGTCAGCGCGGCCACGACGACATCGGCAATGTCATCGATGTCGATGATCGGCTCCGCGATCTCTCCGCCGGGCATCGGCAGAACGCCGGCGAGGATCGGATCGCGCAGGTAGCCCTCGGAGAAGTTCTGCGCGAACCAGGCGGCGCGGACGATGGTGAAATCGACGCCCGAATTGCGCACGACCTCTTCGCCGAGCCTGGCGTGATGCTCGCCCCGTCCCGACAAAAGAACGAGGTGCTCGACGCCGACGTCCTTCGCCGTCTCGACAAGCGACTCGAGCTTCTCGACTGCTCCGGGGAAAGCGAGATCGGGAAAGTAGGTGACATAGGCCGCGCGGGCGCCGCTCAGGGCCGGAGCCCAGGTCTCAGGCGCCTCCCAGTCGAAGGGAGTAGTGGAGCTGCGCGAGCCGCGGCGCACGGCGTGGCCCTTGGCTTCGAGGCTGGTGGCGACGCGGACCCCGGTCTTGCCGGTGGCGCCGATGACGAGGATAGGTTTCGTTTGCATGGGTCCTGCTCCTTGGATTGAAGTAATGCCAAGGGTTAGCAGCAGGGGCGCAGCGCGGTATTGATCGAACTCGCCACCGTTTTGACCATCGTCGCCAAAGCGGCGTCAACGGCGCATCCGATCCTTGCGGTAGCTCGCCGGCGTCGTACCCACCCAGCGCTTGAACGCCCGTGTAAACGAGCTTTGCTCGGAAAAGCCCGTCAGGAACGCGATTTCGGCAAGGGAATGGTTTTCGTCACGCAAGAGCCCCTCGGCGAGGGCGCGGCGGGTGTCCTCGGTCAGGGTCTGGAAGCTCATCCCATGTTCCGACAGACGCCGATGAAACGAACGCGCGCTCAAGCCGAGGGCACGCGCTATGTCTGCCATTCTGGGCGTACCCTCGCTGAGCGCCTGTGCGATCGTGTCCTTGGCGCGGACGACCAGCGGAGCCTCCTCGGCGATTTCCGCCAGTTCGGCATCAAGATGTGAGATCAGGTAACGAGAAATCCCCTCGTCGCCAAGGATGTTCGGCTGCGACAGTGTTTTGGGCGAGAACAGAAGTGCGTCGTAGTCTGCGTCGAACCGGACGGGACAGTCGAAATAGTCGGCATGAGTTGCGGTGGACTCAGGGGCCGGATGCTGGACGAAAACCTCCAGAGGCGTGAAGTGGACCGGACTGACCTGCCTCGCTATCGACACTGCGCTCGCCAGTGTGGCCTCGTTCGAAAGCCGAAGGCCCAGCCGCCGTTCGCCCAACCGGTGCAGGATGAAGAGCGTGCCGCGCGGATCAGGGCGCAACTCGTATTCCACGACGCTAGTCCAGAGCCGGGCATAGCGCTCGATCCGTTGAAAAGACCCGCCAAGTGTCGTCGCCGCCTTGAACGCCAATCCCAGCGCGCCGTATTCGTTGAGCTGCATGGACGCACCGACGCGTATTGGTAGATCGGTCGGGTCCGTCTGGGCGGCGATACGTTCCAGCAGGTCGTAGTATGTGTCTGCGGGTATCATCGCTTTCGGATCCCACTGGGCTTCTGCGTCAAGTCCAACCGATGCAAGCAGAGCGACCGTATCGACTTGCGTGCTTACCGCCGCGACCATCTTGCGAGCGAATAATGAAGTAATGTAGCCCATGATCGAAACTCTACGCCGGATGGACCCAAGCTCCAAATTTGCAGATCGCTGTCACGATAAGGGTGTCGCCAGTCCGGGAATCGGCGCTCATTTAGGTCCCGCAGCAACGGCAGCGACAACTGTTCCGCCATGAACCTCGGTTTTTGAAACGCTGCGTTCAAGTCGCGTTGGTCAATGCGCCAGCGACGTTTTAGCCCAGCCTTGATATGACTTATTCAAAGAATGCGAATGCAGGCTGAATTATTTTCACAATATCAATTACTTAAGACCCCTTGTCATTTGCTTCGACAAAGACCCCAATTGCGCGTTTTATCGTGCCGAACCCACTCCAATCCGTATATCGCCGCAGTGCCATGAACCGGTGGCCTGGAGACTTTTCTCCACTACAGGGTTGATCCGAGCCATGATGTTTGGTTTTTTGGCACGCACCTCGCGGCACTCGCTCATCCTGCCCGCACAATCAGATTCATTTGGGGAATTCGTTTTGGTTTTGTTACGTACCGGTTTGATCGCGCTTGTTTCAGCAGCTCTTGTTTCCTGTTCTACTTCAAACGATGGTGAAAACGTTTCTGCCTCCGTCAGCGCGATAAGTTCGGTGCGTGCAGAGTTGATGGAGGCTTGCGGCTCGAAATTCGACGCCAAACTAACTGAAGCGATCGACATACTCGCGTCACGTGGTTTCGCCCGAGACGAAATCGCTGGCTTCGCATATGGGGCTGAGCAGGCTACAGGCTGCGCCGATTTCGATGGCAACCGGGTGAATCCCAATCCCACATGGACAAGATATCTCAAAGGTATCCGGGTCGCTGACGGTGGCTCAACTTCGAGCACAGATGCGATCCGATACGACATTCAAACCGGTGAACGATATGATTATTCCGATCCTGTCACTGTTGCCAAAAAATTCCCATCCTGCCTCAAGGGCGGCAAACCATATGAACGCTGCAAGCCACGCTATCACCCGCAAATGGCTGCAGATTACAAGACTGCGACCGCTGACAATGGGGATACTTTCCTGATCGGGGGGGCGAGGGGCTGCCTGCTTTCTGCCGACTACCGACGTTTTTGCGCAATGGCGACCAGTATGGATGGCTGCTGGTCCTACCCGCGAGGAGACGTAATCATGTTGCCTGGCGAAAAGAAAGCCCCAGGCGATGGACTGCTGAGCCTTGCCCAAGCCAAGCGCAAGGTCAGCCGACAACAGGCACAGACCGCGCCGGAGCCGGAACCTGTTGTTGTTGCCACTGCTCAATCATCCACAAAGCAGGAGGGTGAAAAACATGCTACCGCCGAGCAGTCGAGACCTAAAGAGCCCAAGCCCGCAAAGAAGGCGGCAAAGCAGACCCGCAGACCAACATCCAAGGACGTTACGTGCAAGGACGATATCGGCTTTGATACCTTCTTCCAGCGCAATGGCTAGCAACTCGATGGCATCGGTTCTCCATAAAGCAGGGCTTGGTCTGCTTCTGGCGGTATCGTGGTATTTCATAATTTTGGCAAGCGCTGCACAGGCGCAGACGACAGCATTTCAGGATGCAGGCAAACGCGCAGCCCTTGTGATAGGTGTCAGCAATTACAAGAACGTTCCGGCACTTCCCAACCCCGCAAATGACGCAAGGGGGGTGGCAGTTGCGCTGAAGAGGCTGGGTTTCGAGGTCCAACTCCATATCGATCCGCAACGGTCCGATTTCACTCGGATCCTTGGCGACTTTTCCGTCGCGCTGGAAGATAGCGACATCGCCATGTTTTTCTATGCGGGTCATGCAGTGCAGATCGATGGCATCAACTATCTTGCTCCCGCAGACACACGGCTCGAAAGCGCGAAAAATGTCAGCGAGTTCCTGGTACGGGCAGATGGTATATCTCAAATGATGGATTCAAAGGCAGGTGTCCGGATTACCATTCTTGATGCCTGCCGAGACAATCCATTCATTGAAGTCGCCGCCGGTTCCGGAGAATTCGAGAATCGTGGCCTTGGCCGTGGTCTTGCCAATATTTCCGGACCAGAGACGATCCGCGAGAACAATAATTCCTCTGTATACGGTTCCATCATCGCATACGCCGCCGCTTCCGGACGCACAGCTGCCGATGGCGAAGGCGATCACAGTCCCTATACGGGTGCGCTATTGCAGCATATCGAGCAGCCGGGCCTGGAGATCGGGCAGATGTTCCGGAATGTTGCTGCTTCTGTCATCAAGGAAACCAGGAACGAGCAACAACCGGAATACCTGGTACGGCTTACGGATGAGGTGTATTTTCGAAGGCCTGAACCTTCACAATGCGACTTCCTCGCGGCCGCTCCGCAGAACCAGGTTGGAGTGCCGGGTGTCGAGTTCGACCGCATTGATTTCGACAAGGCGATACCCGCCTGCGAAACTGCGCTCAAGGCCCAACCGGATCATCCGCGGCTTCTTTACAATCTCGGCCGTGCATTTGATGCGGCAGGGCGCTATGAGGAAGCCGTAGTCTACTACGGAAAATCGGCCGAGCTTGGCTTTGTTTCAGCGATATCGAGCTATGGCGTGATGAACATGAACGGGCAGGGGACAGCGCAGAACTTTGCCAAAGGGGCAGAACTACTGAAAAAAGCCCGCGCGCTTGGGTCTCGTACTGCCCGCATTTCGATGACTTCAGCGGATTTTTCGGTACTCTTCGAACCAACCGAGTTCAAGGCAGTGCAGCGCAAGCTGGTGGAAACCGGCTATGATCCGGGCCCGATAGATGGCGATTTCGACGACCGCTCCAAGGCAGCCCTTGCAGCCTACCAACAGGAAAACTCGCTCGCAACCAATGGAATCACGCTTGAAACACTGGACCATATGGGGCTTCTGGGGATCATTCCGCCATATGAACTCAATTGAAGTGCGGCGACACAAGTGTTGTTCCGCATTTCGGTCTTCAAGACAATTGGTGAACCGCAGCATATGATGCCCGAATAGCGAAACCGGCATTGGTTCCTGTCCTGTCCGGTGTGAGTGTCACCAGCAGGGAAAATCATCCGTCTGTTCATCGGCCTGGAGAGACTGCTGCTTGGCGGTCTGCAAATCTTTGACGATGGTAACGCCGCCAAGACAGCAATCATCGCTGAGGCCAGTTGCTCCGCTCAGCGCCACGCCTTTATTTGAGACTGCACTTTCCTCTGGTCCCTTCCCGGACAATTACCTGCTCCACCCGGTCATAGCTGCCGCCGCCAGCAGGGCCTTGGAGAAACGGAGCGTAGTAGTCCCCAAGTCGGTTTTTCTCCGAATATCGGACGAATTCGCATTTCCTGCCATCAAAGCGAAACGAGAGCGTGGCGACACCCTCACCACTCTCATCGGGGAAGGAATTCTGCATTTGAACCACTACCATATCGTCATTGCGATAGGCATAGCTCGCGCAAGTGACCATTGATGCGCCTGCCTCCTCGGCGATTTTCACGCATTCCTTTTTTCCGGGGGCAGCAATCAAGCCGGATGATTTTGCATATCTGTTGTTGACGATAACGGCATCCGAGTCTGGAAATGCGATGTAAAGCTTGCCACCACGCTGGCGAACAAGGAAGCCTTGGGTTCCTTTCAAGCTGTGTTTCTTGCTTCCGAGAATTTTTCCATTGGCGGACCGGTATGTCAGATTTTCGGTTTCACTGTAATTAAAAGAAATGAATATAATTTGTTTCTTTATTGCTACGCCTCCTGCGTATGAAATATTAAAATAAATATAAGACATCAAAAAGAAAAATATAAAAAGTATATTTCTTTTGAATAACGATGATTTATTCATGATTGTCTTCCCGTTCGAAAAGCCATTACCAAGATGGAGTGCGAGAAAATATTTTTACGGTTAATTTTCTGTTCGATAGCTTATCAAACAATGGATTTTTGGTCTACATTGAAGACGCATGCGATCACTGATGTATGCGCGCAGACTGTTTTGACCCCTCAGTCGAGTTGGGGCATTCCGCCCAGTTTGCCCAGAAGCTCGGCCACATTGGATGACTTGAATTTCTTCAGCAGTTTTGCGCGATAGGTCTCGATGGTTCTGGGTGAAATGCCGATGATGCGGGCAATTTCCTTGCTGGTCTTTCCTTCACCCAGATGCATGACGATCTGGCGCTCGCGCGTGGTAAGCCGCATGACTGGGCGCTCATGCGAAAGGTCGGCGAAGCTCCATACCGCCTTGTCCAGCGGATCGCCGCTATGGGTAAGGGTCATGCCGCGCACCCGGCACCAGAACAGCGACCCATCCGAGCGGGCCATGATGCGCTCATCCGAGTAGCGTCCTTTTTCACGCAGCGGCACGACCCCGACATCGCGGATGCGGACAAATTCCTCATAGGTGGGATAGAGGATCGCAAAGGACTGGTCACGCAACTGGCCGGGCTCATAACCGAACATGGCGGCAAAGGCGGGGTTGCAGGTGCGGATCACCCGGTTTTCGGTCATGACAATGCCAACCGGCGCGTTGCGAAAGGCCAGAAGGTCGAGTTGATCGATGGTTTGTGCGCTGTCCATGCGTGATTCTACGATATTGCCATGAAACCGTTTGTGAGCGGATAGTAGCGGTGTGCTCGCGTGCCGGAAAGCGAAACCGGTTCGGGAGAGATATTTTGCGGCTGTGGGAGTGAAAAATTCGCGGCAGCTGCCATCATGGAGGAGAAATCATGAGACGCATTCTTGCAATGCTCGCCACAACTTGCGTACTCGCCAGCGGGCTGGCGGGATCGGCACTGGCGCAGGAGACTGCCCGCATCGCGCTGGTTCACGGCCTTTCAGGATCGCCTTTGGAGGCGTTCTCGAAACAGACGACAAACGGCTTCAACATGGGCCTGGAATATGCCACCAAGGGCACCATGATGATCAAGGGCAAGAAGATCGAGGTGATCGAGAAGGACANNACACCCAGTTCAAGCCCGATGTCGCGCGTTCGGTGCTGGCAGAAGCCTACGGTGATGACGATGTGCTGCTCGCTGTCGGCGGCACATCCTCAGGTGTTACCACCGCGATGCTGCCGATTGCGGCTGAATATGAGAAGATCCTGCTGGTCGAGCCAGCGGTTGCCGATTCCCTGACCGGTCCCGACTCCAACCGCTATGTCTTCA